>JAISPA010000295.1 GCA_031275255.1 Acidaminococcales bacterium
TCCCCCAAAGGCGTTTCGGAGCAACCGGCCAAGAGTCAGCAGCCGCCAATGCTGATAAACAAACAAGCGATAGAGGCCAGTTCCGTCCAAAGGCAGGCGGCCGGGAATATCACCGAGACGCCGTTACTGGCCGCTGAACCGGAAAAAACCGGTGAAACCGAAGATAAACCTGCCGCCCGAACGGACAATTCCGCTGCCGGACAAACGGTTAAAGAGCGGCCAGGGCAAAAGGCCGACTTGGCGTCTTTTTTCCGGAAGATGACCGCGGTTAAGGGACTATCGGATACGGATGGGATAAAGGTTTTGGATAAACTGGCTAACGCCATAAAGGTTATCGTGGACAGGACGGTGGAGCAATCCGGCCCGGAGCGGGAGGTTGCGATCGAGGAGAAAGGCGCACCCGCCGAAGAAGTTCTCCGCCAGCCTTTGCGCGGCGATGTTTCACCCACCGGCGCTTTGCTGGCCAAAGCTAAAGAGGCGTTGCCGGAGGCGCTTGAACAAAGCGCGCCGATGAAGACGCAGGATGTTGCCGATCTTTTTAAGAACTTGACCGCGCTGAAAAAATCCCTTGACGACGCGGCGGTGAAAGACCCGCGCTTGACGCGGGCGCTGCAAGCCTTAAACGGGGATCGGGTAATTTTTTCTTCGGATGAAAGGACGCTCTTGACCGATGTGTTTGCGCGGTTGGTCAAAGAACATTTTAAAGACAGAACCGGACTTGACGTCTTGGAACGCGCCCTTAACCGCCTGACGGCGAAAGAGCGTATGCCGCTTGACAAGGAGACTGCTGGACTGCAGGTTTTTGCCAGATTGCTCAAGCATGCCGAGAGTTTGCAATACCCGCGCCGGCAAATGCAGGAATGGGCAAACTCCCTGCGCGATCTCGCGGACAATATGGTAAAAACGGTAACAAACCAGGGAGATAAATCATCCCAGCATATACAAGGTTCTTTTGTTTTTAATCTGGCGACCGAAGGGCAGGAAAAACACACTCCGGTATATATCAATATTTACCGCGAGAAGGGCGGCGGCGGAGAACTTGCCGGCAAAAGCGGCGAAACATGGCTGAGGATAAACGTCAGCCCCGAGTATATAGGACAGGTTACCGCGATATTTCATCTGTATCAGGAATCACTTCTGGACGTAAAAATAGTCTTTGCCAATCAGGACAGCATGAAAGAATTCAGCCGTTTCCTGCCGGATATAGAAGACGCGCTGCGCAATACCAATATGCAGGTTAATAGCATAGTGGTTGTATAACAGAGGTAAAGATCATGGCTGAAGAAAAAAAAGAAATCACCCAGGCCGTCGCGTTAAGCTATGACACGGAAAAGGACAGCGCGCCGAAAGTCGTGGCGAAAGGCAGAGGCGTTACCGCCGAAAATATCCTTAAAACGGCGAAAAACAGCTTTGTGCCCGTCTATCAGAACAAAGCCCTGACCCAGATGCTCATGGCGCTGGAATTGGACAGTGAAATACCACCTGAACTTTATCAGGCGGTCGCTGAAGTATTGTCGTATGTTTACAGGGTGGATAAGCTGCTTGAATTGAACAGGCGCCTGGGAAATGAATTATAACCGGCGCGGTTTTCGCGTGAACGCCGTGAACGTTAGTTGAAGGCCGGAGCGGAAAACTGTCAGAAGTTTCTTCTGATTTCCACCACCCGGCCGTAAATCCGATCGTCTTGAGCAAGGGTCGGTGTAAGGCAATCTTTATCGGTGGCTTCCGGAACGGGTTCCCGGCCGTCTTTGCGGACAAGCCGCAAAAAGACGCATCCTTCTTTATTTTGCACCGCGGCTACATGGCCCGGTTCCACCTCGCTTTGCCGCCGGATAATGGCCGCATCGCCTTTTAATATGCCGAAAGCGCGCATACTGTCGTCAGTAACCCGCAGTAAGATATATTCGCCCTCCGGCGCCTTGACGGCGCGTATGTGTTTATCAGGATACTCATAGACCGTCTCTTGGTTGCCGCCGTGATTTATTGCCTCGTTCAAGAAGGGGATATCTATCGTGCCAGGCAAAAGCGCCTGGTCGTCAGTAAAGGTTTGGGCCGCCGGCACGAAAGGCAAAATGCCGCCGGCGCCGAAAAGCACGGAAAAAGCGTTGATTGCGGGTTTATCATCCGCTATGTCTTCCGGGCGTACGTTGAAGAAATCGCTTATTTTTGCCAAATCCTGTTCGCCCGGATCGCGAAATCCTGTTTCCAAGTCTTCAAGTATGGATTTGGGGATGTTTAGTTCCCGCACTAATTCCTCTAAAGAAAGCCCTTTATCCACACGCAGTTTTTTTAGTTTTTCATCAAAATACATGAAATTGTCTCCTTGCTTTTCATAAAGTATAAAACATATCTTCCCGGCGGTCAATCACAGTGGCGCCGGCAAAAGATATGGTTGTTAAATAATCGCCTTGGTGTTAAAATGTAAGTGATCGCAAATAGGGAGGCAGTTTGCTTTGAAGTTTACCAAATGGCACGGGTTGGGCAACGATTTTATAATTCTTGATGAAATTGATGCGAAAATAGACGCGGCGCCTGTGGCGGTGAAGCTTTGCGACAGACATTTCGGCGTTGGCGCCGATGGTTTGTGTCTTCTGGAAAAGAGCGATAAAGCCGATATACGTATGCGTCTTTTTAATTCAGACGGCAGCGAAGCGGAAATGTGTGGCAACCTTATGCGCTGTCTGCCGAAGCATTTATATGAAAGGGGAATTTGCCGCAAGAAAAATATGTTGATCGAAACGCTTGCCGGCATAATGAAACCGCAGTTGATTTTTTCCGGAGCGGAAATTACCGGCGTAACAGTTGATATGGGTGCGCCCATGACCAGGCGCGGCGAAATTCCAATCACCGGCCGCCCTGAAGAGGAAGCCGCCGGCGTCGAAGTGACAGCCGGCGGCAGAAAATTTGCCGGCCGTGGCATATCAATGGGAAATCCGCATTTTGTTGCGTTTGTCGATGATATAGACAGTATAAATTTGCTTTTGTATGGTCCTTTGATCGAAACCAACAGTTTGTTTCCGGCGAAAATCAATGTCCATTTCGCCGCGGTCGCCGCCAAAAACAAAGTCCGCATGCGCGTTTGGGAAAGAGGGGCCGGCGTAACGCTGGCTTGCGGTACAGGCGCTTGCGCGGTGGCGGCGGCTGGCATGCTTGACGGCCTTTTGGCCGATAAGGCGGAGGTCGTAGTTGACGGCGGCAGCTTGTTTATAGAGTGGCCGGGCAAAGCAGGTTCTATTTTTATGACCGGCCCGGCGGAGAAAGTATTTGACGGCGAGGCGTGTATATGATTGAGTTTGATTAATTTTACAGACGATGGGATTTGTGGTTGTCCGTAGCGTAAAATGAAATATTATGATTAATGCAATAGGAGACCTTGCCGCATAAACAAAGGCGGCGGATGATTATGAAAAATCTCTTTTTCGCACTTGTTTTCGCTCTTTCTTACGCCAGTGAAGCGGACGCGCTCGCACTTATGAATAAAACCAATATAAAACACGCTCAGGAATATGGTATAATGCGCTACCAGGAGGATATTCCTGATTTTGCCAAACCCTGGTGCGTTTATGAAGAAACGAGCAAAGTACTGGACCTTTCCGGTGAACGGGTATACATTTATACCCCGTATTATCTTGTGGCGCTCAACGCCAGGGAACGCCTCATATCAAGCCAGACGATCAATATAGTCGACGGCGAGATGATCGTGCAGGAATTCAGCGATATTCTGCCGGTGTGTGTTGTCCTTTATATCGAAAATGCCGACAGGCTGGAAAATAAAATTTCTGCTTTTATCCGGCAAGGCGAAAAAACAGCCGACGCTTATGAAGTGGAAGTACAAGACACGGTGGTGGTTCAAACGAAGGTAGTCAGGGAGAGGGAGAAGGAAGCCTCTGCCGACAAAAAAACCAAAACCGATGTTTCGCGCCAGGTAAATGAGACGACCGATAAAAAAGATCAGGAAAAGCCTGAAAAAGGCAAACCATATCAAGATGGCGTCGATAAAGACAAGGAAAAAACCGCGGACAAGAAAAATAAAGAAAATGCAATCGACAGGGAAAATAAGGAAAATGTAATTGCCGGGGCTAAACCTGAGGCGGTTTTTGCGGAAAAAATAGTGCCGCTGCTTTACAGGGCGCAATTGTTTTTTTATTTCGATATGCGGCAGATAAAGCTGTCCGGGCCGGCCGTCTTGACCGTAAACGTACCGAGAGAACGCGAACGGCGGTTTAATCTTAATTTTAATTCCATTAATTAGGACAGATAAACTGGGGGCTATGGTTTGTTGAAAAGCATGACAGGGTTCGGGCGCGGAGAGTATTCCGGCGAGAAACTTTCTTTGACGGCGGAAATTAAGACGGTGAACCATCGCTACAATGAGATAGCTATCAGGATGCCGCGTGCGCTCAATCCATTGGAAGACAGAGTAAGAAAGCAGATAACCGGCGTTATAAGCCGGGGGCGGGTGGATGTATTCATAAATATGACGGACAATTTCGTCAATACTTATGAAATAAACGTAGACAAAGATATGGCGCTGTCTTATAACAATGCTTTAAATGAGGTGGCGCGGGTGCTGGGGCTGGAAAATGATATAAGCGACACACAGAGGCTTTCTTTTTTGCTGCGTTTTACCGGAGTGATAAATACTAAAGAAACACCGGGCGACGCCGATTTTTATTTGCCTTTTTTGTCTGAGGCGGTAGACGCCGCGCTGGACAACCTGATGAAAATGCGTCGGGCGGAGGGCGTCAATATATATAACGATCTTTTGCCCAGGATAAAGACGCTTAAGGACAAACTGGGGGAAGTGGACGAGCGTGCGCCGGCGGCAACAGCGGAGTTTCATGTGAAAATACGCGAGAGGGTGGCGGAACTTTTAAAAGATTATGCGCAAACAGCCGATCAGGATAAAATATTGCACGAAGTCGCGCTTTTTGCCGACAGAACAAACATTACCGAGGAAATTGTGCGCTTGGGAAGCCACATAAAACAATTTGAAGAGACGGTTGCAAAGGATACGCCTGTCGGCCGTAAACTTGATTTTATTGTGCAGGAATTCAACCGCGAGGTAAATACTATGGCATCCAAGGCCAATGATTTTATAATAACGCAGATGACGGTTGAAATGAAGAGTGAAATAGAAAAAATTCGCGAACAAATACAAAATGTTGAATAATTTTAAAATTTGCACTTGATGCGGGGAGAAAAATGGATATAAAATTGATAAACATCGGTTTTGGCAATATTGTGGCCGCCAACAGGATCGTTTCGATCATCAGCCCGGAGTCCGCGCCCATCAAACGGATAGTACAAGAAGCGCGCGAGAAGGGAAAACTAATTGACGCAACTTACGGACGCAGGACGCGGGCGGTGATTGTAGCCGACAGCGGACATATCGTTCTTTCGGCGGTTCAGCCGGAAACGGTTGCTAACCGGTTAGGCGGCAAAGACGCCGCCAAAGATGCGGCTGAGTACTGATTGTGCATCTGACCGGGAAAAGGAGCTGACAGATGAAGGATAAAGGCGTTTTGTTAATTGTTTCCGGGCCGTCGGGAGCGGGGAAAGGGACTATTTGCTCAGCCCTTTTAAATAAATATCAAAATATTTATTATTCCGTCTCATTGACTACCAGAGCGCCGCGGGCAGGAGAATTGAACGGGCGCGAATATTTTTTTGTAACCGAAGGCGAATTTAAAAAAATGATCGCAAAGGATCAGCTCCTTGAATATGCCGTGGTTTATGGTAATTATTATGGTACGCCGCGCAAAAATATACTGGAACAATTGGAAATGGGCAATGACGTACTTTTGGAAATAGAAATGGACGGGGCGGAACAGATACGTACTAAATTCAACGAAGGAGTTTTTGTTTTTATCCTGCCGCCTTCATTGGAGGATTTGGCCGCGCGGCTGAAGGGACGGGACAAAGACGACGGGGCTTCCATTAAAAATCGGCTGGAAGCCGCCGCAGGTGAAATCGACCGCGCGGTAAAATACGACTATGTTATAGTGAATAATACGGTGGAGGAAGCCTTGGAAAAACTGTATTTTATCTTAAACGCGGAGAAAAGCCGCGTCGCGCGCAATTTGCAAATGATCGCCGATGTCTGCGGCAGAAAGAAGTAGGCCGGATGATTTTTGCCTGTGAGCAAAACGCTGAAGGGAGCAGGTAGTTAGATGATTCAACCGTCTTTGGATAAATTGGTGGAACATGTTGTCAGCAATTATACTTTGGTGGTACTGGCGGCCAAACGCGCCAGGGAAATAGTCGGCGCGGATTCGCCGCAATCCGCCGGCAAATCGAACAAACCGGTGACAGTATCGCTTTATGAGATATTTTCCGATAAGATTACGTATGAGCGCACTAAAACCGGTATAAAGTAGGAGGTCTGGATCGTGCTTGCCGCAAAAAAGATATTGCTGGGCGTTTGCGGGGGAATAGCCGTTTATAAGGCGGTTGAGCTTGTCAGCAGGCTGCGCAGGGAAGGCGCGGCAGTGAAAGTTATAATGACCGGCTCGGCGCTTAAATTTGTTTCCCAGCTTACCTTTCGCGAGATTAGCGGCAATCCGGTTGCGGCCTCTATGTGGGCCGATATTCCGGTATATAATGTGGAACATATAGCCTTGGCGGAATGGGCGGACGCACTCGTTATCGCGCCCGCCACCGCCAACGTGCTGGCCAAGCTGGCCTCTGGCATAGCCGACGATATGCTCACAACTACGGCCTTGGCCGTGAAAGCGCCTATCATACTCTGTCCGGCGATGAATACCAATATGTACGAAAACCCGGTAACTCAGAGCAATTTGGAAAAGCTGGCGGCCCGCGGCCTGAAGATTATTCAACCTGCTTCCGGGCGCCTGGCTTGCGGTACTTACGGCGCCGGGCGGTTGCCGGAGCCGATTGATATTGTGCAGGAGATTGACGATTATTTACGCGGCGGAAGCATGTCGGGCTTGAAAGTTGTGGTTACGGCCGGGGGTACGATTGAGCCGGTAGATCCCGTGCGCTATATAGGAAACCGTTCCAGCGGTAAAATGGGCTACGCTATAGCCGGGGAGGCGGTACGCCGGGGCGCAGGGACCGTACTTGTCTCCGGGCCGTCTTCTTTGCCTGTTCCGCCGGGGGTTACGGCGATTAAAGTCGAGACCGCCGTGGAGATGAAAGATGCGGTCCTGGCGGAATACGGCGATGCCGACATATTGATAAAAGCCGCTGCTGTGGCCGACTATCGGGTAAAAGACATATGCGCTGCGAAAATAAAGAAAAAAGAGGAAACACTGACGCTTGAGCTGGTAAAAAATCCCGATATCCTTAAAGAACTTGGCCGGCTGAAAACAAAGCAGTATCTGGTAGGGTTTGCGGCTGAAACAGACAATTTGGTGGAAAATGCCAGGGTGAAGATAAAAGAAAAAAATCTTGACATGATCGTGGCTAATGATGTGTCAATGCCGGGGGCGGGGTTTAATCACGACACCAACATAGTAAAGTTTATCTATCCCTCGGGTGAAATCGTCAGCATGGAGAAAGCGTCCAAACAGGAAATAGCGGCCAAGCTGCTTGATCAAATCAGCGCCGCGATTTCTTCCCGTCCAGAGCGCGATAGTCAGGGCTGCTAATACTGTTTCCCGGGTAAAGCAGGGATAATATTTTGTTACCAATTTGTGCCTCACAGTATGGCAGACCAGCCGCAAAGAGGCCGTGATTTTAGCCGGGCAATACTATTCGGTCATTAATAAAAATAACACTTGTATGTTGTGTTTGCTAAATACTTGCTTGCCGCCGGCGCGTTAAAACAAGCTGTTTCAATGTCTGGCGGCGCTTTGGAGGGCGGTTTGCTATGAGAACCTTCCCGGCGGTAAACGCCGGCGGCAGCCGGAGAATGCTTGACGCGCTGCGTGAAGCGGGTTTCCTTGAGATTGCGCCGGAAGATTTTGATGGCGAGGACAGGTTTTTTTGTGTTGTAACAAAGACGTCCGCAGACAATGACCGTTTGTGGGTGAAATGGCGGCCCAAACTGGTTTTTGCCTGCGAACGCGAAGGGAAAAGCAGCCATCTTTATAC
>JAISPA010000076.1 GCA_031275255.1 Acidaminococcales bacterium
TTTGGACAAGCGGTGTATTTCGTCGATGAAAAGTACGTCGTTTTCCGCCAGATTGGTCAAAAGGGCGGCCAAATCGCCCTGGCGCTCAATCGCCGGGCCGGAGGTGATCCGGAGGCTTACTCCCAGCTCGTTGGCGATAATCCCGGCCAGCGTCGTTTTGCCAAGCCCGGGCGGGCCAAAAAGCAAAACATGGTCAAGCGCCTCTTTGCGCTCGCCGGCCGCTTTGATAAACACGGACAAATTATCCTTTATCCGGCTTTGCCCAATGTATTCCGCCAGCCGGCGCGGGCGCAGGCTGTACTGCCACCGGTCGCCTTCCTGCCCGTCGCCGCCGATTATCCTCTCGCCGTCCATTTTACCTCCCGGACAATCCCTTCAGCACCGCTTTAATGATTTCCTGCGTTGTCATGCGCCCGGTATCCGTCTTTTTCAATACAGGCATTATCTCGCCGCTGGAATAACCGAGCGCCAGCAAGGCCTGCGCCGCCTCGTCGCACGGGCCGGACTCGCCGCCGTCCGTAAAAGCGGCCGCCGGATAATCTTTGTCCTCCGCCAAAAAGCCTAATTTGTCGCGCAATTCCAGCAGCAAGCGTTCCGCCGTTTTTTTACCCACGCCCGGCAAGCGCGTGAGAGCCTTGACGTCCTGACGCAGCACCGCTACCCGGAAAGCGTCCGGCGCGGCAAAAGACAGTATGCTTAAAGCGCCCCGCGGCCCTATGCCGCTGACGCCGAGCAGAATGAGAAACAATTTATATTCGTCGTAATCAAAAAAACCATAAAGCCAAATAGCGTCTTCCCGCACGGCCGTATGTACATAGAGCTTCGCTTCCCGGTCAAGTTCCATTTTAGACAGCGACGGCGAGGTCATAAATACACGGTAGCCCACGCCGCCGGTTTCCACTATGGAATATTCCGGTGTTACAAGCGTTACCCGTCCTTTCAAAGAACCTATCATGCCATTATCCTCCGCCGGTAAAATGCAGGGCGCAGATCGCCGCCGCCAGAGCGTCGGCGGCGTCGTCCGGTTTTGGTTTTTCCTTGATTCCCAAAAGCCTTTGGATCATAAAAGTTACCTGTTCCTTGGTCGCGTTCCCGTAGCCTGTAACCGCCTGTTTGATTTGCAGCGGCGTGTATTCGGTTACTTTAATTTTCCGGTGGGCGGCGGCCAGCAGTATGACGCCCCGGGCTTGCCCGACCGTCATGGCGGTCGTAACATTGCGGTTGAAAAAGAGCTGTTCCACCGCCATCATAACAGGGCCGTATTCTTTGATGAGGCTTGTCAGCTCGTCGTAAATAACGGCCAGCCGCTCCTCTGCCGGCCATTGTTTATCAGTAGTGATCGCGCCAAAACGCACCGGCCGCAGACGGCCGCTTTGCGCCTCGACAAGGCCAAAGCCGCATATAGCCGTGCCCGGGTCTATTCCAAGCGCAAGCGTCATCGCCTATCTCCCCGCCGCTTATGTAAAAATACTCCGCCACGTCCGCCGCATGCGCCGCGGCCGGCGGAAAAGAATTTTTTCACCGTCATTCGCCGTCAACATCCGGCAGATCCGCGTTGGAAAACACATCCTGAACGTCGTCCAAATCTTCCAGCGCCTCCAGCATTTTTTCTATCCGCTCGGCGTCCGCGCCGCCGACGGCAATATAACTGTCCGGAAGCAGCGCGATTTCCGCCGAGGCGACTTCAATGCTATTATCAGCCAAAGCCTTCTCCACCTGGTCGAACTCTTCCGGCCGTACAATTATTTCGTAAGCTTCCGCCTCTGTTTTAAGGTCGTCCGCCCCGGCGTCGAGCGCTATAAGCATCAGGTCTTCTTCCCGTGCGCATACCGAGCGTTCCACCACAAAAAGCCCCCGGCGCTTGAACATCCAGCCGACGCAGCCTGTTTCGCCGAGATTGCCGCCGTATTTGGAAAACAAATGCCTTATTTCGGCCGCGGTACGGTTGCGGTTGTCGGTGAGCGCGGTTACTATAACGGCAACGCCGGCGGCGCCGTAACCTTCATAGGTTATTTCCTCGTAATCAGAACCGTCAAGCGCCCCCTGACCTTTCTGAACCGCCCGCTGAATGTTTTCCTTGGGTACGTTGTTTGCCCTGGCTTTTTGCAAGGCCAGTTTCAGGCGGGTATTGCCGATAGGATCCGCCCCGCCCATCTTGACGGCAATCGTTATTTCGCGCGATATTTTAGTGGTAAGCTTTCCTTTTATGGCGTCCGCTTTGCCTTTGCGGTGCTTTATATTAGCCCATTTTGAGTGACCAGACATCAGGATACTCCTTTCAACGCCCATTAGTTACTGCGGGGATATTTTATCACAGATGCACAAAATAGTAAACATATCCGCCGTCTGTCCGGCTTTGTCTTCTGAACCGCATGTGATATTGTCTCACTAAAGCGCACGAGAATTTGTCTCACTTGAAGGGACAGGATGCGGTATAATAACACCTCATCATCACTAAGGCAGAATGTTTGCCTTCCTTGGCTCATTCTGCCTTTGGCCATTCTTGGCCTTCAAAGGTTCGGCGAGGATTTGCAACAAAAAAGTAGTGTGGCAACCCAACCGCAAAAATACCATAATTTTAGCCTAGTGATAGTATTACACATTTTACGGAGAAATCTTCTCACTGCAGGCTGCCTCATCCCTAATGGCGCGGACAACAGTATGAATAGCAGTTGCACGGGAAAATATTATTTGGTATGATACATATATATTATACCCGTTTTTTTAAACTCAGAAACTACTGATTAAAAAGCAATAGTTTCCTAGTATTCAGCGCTAACCTTATCTCCCGCTGAATGAAGTCTTCTCCAGCCAGCGCAAGCGTTTAGTTGCCGGCAATCCTGCGAATAATTTCATGAAACACAATGTATATTATGTTTCATGAAATTATATTTTTTTGCGGGCTACAAGCGGGTTCCATTTTTAAAAGTTATAAACAGTAAAAAGTATTAAAACAGAATAAAGGCCTAAAATACTAGGTTTTTGTTTTTTTCTATGAAACATAATATACATTATGTTTCATAGAAAAAATATAGCTGATTTCTCTTAAGTACAGGAAGGCGCTTTATCACTGAATTAGCCCTTTTCGGCAAGCATAGTTCGTTCTTTCGAGGGCGCTCACTCAACGTGCGCATCCTTTTAATGCAAAATGAAGTCTCATTCAACGGAGCGGCGGTGTATTAGTTTAACGACAAATGTAAGTTAGGATAAAATTATGAATAAATATTTGGGGAAATATCTCAGTAAAGAAACGATAAAACTTTTTGATATGTTTTCAGAAGGCATTGTCATAACTGATGAAAACATGGTTGTTTGTTACATAAACAATTCCTTTTTCGATTATTCGCTGCTGGAAAGCTACGAACAGATAATAGGGAAAAAATTGCCGGACGTAAGAAAAAACTCCAGACTGCCCGAAGTAATGAAAACAAAAAAACCTTTGCTTAATATTCATAGAATAATTCCTCAAGGGGAAGGTTTCTCTGAAGCCTATGTTGATTTGTTGCCTTTTTTTCGCGAAGATACGGCCGATATGGAAATAATCGGCGTGCTCATCGTCGTAAGAGATACCAAGGTGCTAAAAGCCCTTTTTGATCGATTGAAAGAAGAAAAAGAGAGTTTTCAGCAATTGGACAAACAGTTGCGCGGCGTGTTTTCCGTTAAATTTAGTTTTAAAAACGTAATTGGTGTAGATTCGGATTTTTGTAAGATTGCGCGCAAGGCCAGTAAGTCGGATGGGCCGGTTCTTTTGCTCGGTGAAAGCGGAGTGGGCAAAGAAGTTATCGCACAGTCTATACACAATGCCAGTCAGAGAAAAGATGGCCCCTTTGTTGACGTAAATTGCGCGGCATTACCGGAAAACCTGTTGGAAAGCGAGCTTTTCGGTTACGCGCCCGGCGCTTTTACCGGCGCGAACAAATCGGGAAAAATGGGATTATTTGAAGTTGCGTCCGGCGGCACGATTTTCCTGGATGAAATAACCGAAATGCCGCTCTCTTTGCAAAGCAGGCTTTTGCGCGTCCTGGAAGAAAAGCATTTGCGGCGATTGGGCGAAACAAAAAATACAAATATTGACGTGCGCGTTATAGCCGCCTCCAATAAAAATATTGAACGCTTTATTTTGAACGGAGGGTTCCGGGAAGACCTGTTTTTCCGTCTGGCGGTATATATGATTGAAATTCCGCCTTTGCGGGCGCGCAAAGAAGATTTATTGGCTTTTATCAAGTATTTTTTAAAGGAAAACAGCAAAAAGACCAGGCGGGAATTGGTTATAAACGATGAGGCCATGAATATGCTTTTAAATTACCATTGGCCTGGCAATGTACGCGAACTCAAAAACACCATAGAATATCTTTGTGATGTTGTTGACACGCTGGTCGTCGGCGTAAACGATCTGCCCAAACACTATATTTTGCCAAAACAAAGCGAAACGGTTGAAATTAAATCCGCCCGGAGCAAAAAACTTCCGGAGATATTAGACAGTGTGGAAAAAAGCGTATTGGCGCAGGAATTGGGAAAATTTGAAAAAACGCTGGCCGGCAGGAAAAAAATGGCCAAAAAAATAGGCATTTCCGTCGCCACTTTGTACAACAAGCTCCGTAAATATAAACTACTGTGAATTTGAAGATCTATCACGGATGTCCACCATCCGTGGCTTTCAAATGCTCGGCGAGTGGATTTGGCCCGAACTTTTTCTTCCCGCGCCGCTTGTTTTC
>JAISPA010000085.1 GCA_031275255.1 Acidaminococcales bacterium
GTAGTATATTTTGCTTAAATTGAGCGAGGTGCAAAAAATTCTTGGCGCACGGGTTTTATGCTGTGAGGAGATCCTTGATGAAGTGGAAGTAAAAAACGCCTGCGGGGCGGACCTTTTGAGCGACGTTCTGGCCTTTACCAAAGAGCATACGTTGCTTTTGACCGGAATGACCAATCTTCAGGTGATACGGACGGCGGAAATAAGCGATCTTACCGGCGTGGTGTTTGTGCGCGGCAAGCTGCCGCGGGAGGATGTACTCAAAGCGGCCGAGGAAAAAAACATCCCGGTGCTTTTGACCGATCACACCATGTATGAGGCTTGCGGACGCTTGTATCAAAACGGTCTGCCCGGCTGCTCGAGAACTGAGGGAGCGCTTTTAAATGTGTGAACCTTTTATGGATTTAAGTTTTGATCTGACGGCCGGCGATTTTGAGCGCGCCGGCGAGGCTTCCGGCAAAATCAAGAAAACCTTGCAGCAGATAGGGGTGTCCGCCGATATTGTGCGTCGCGTGGCGATCGGGACCTATGAAGGCGAAATGAACGTCATCATTCATTCTCACGGCGGGACGGCGAAAGCGCATATTTATCCTGAATATACCGTCGTTGTCCTTGAAGATACCGGGCCGGGGATTGCCGATATAGAGCTGGCGGTGCAGGAGGGATATTCCACCGCGCCCGACTATGTGCGCGACCTGGGATTTGGCGCGGGCATGGGGCTGCCCAACATGAAAAGCTGTTCCGATTGTTTTGAGATAGTCTCAAAAGCCGGCGAAGGCACTAAGATAACAATGCGTTTCGCTCATAAGAAAGCCTGAGTTTGTGTGGTGAGGCCGAGGTGCAAAACAATTATTTTCATTCCGTGAAATTTGATAAAGAGCAATGCAAGGGCTGCGTAACCTGCATAAAGTTTTGCCCGACGGAAGCCATACGCATCCGGGGCGGCAAGGCGCGGATCATTCAATCGCGCTGCATAGACTGCGGGGAATGTATCAGGCGCTGTCCTCATCACGCCAAACGGGCGGATACGGATACGCTTACCGACATCGGCAAGTTCAATTTTAACGTCGCTCTGCCGGCGCCGGCCCTTTATTCTCAGTTTGCGCCCGCGGTTTCGCGCGAGAAGATCTTCGCCGCGCTCCACCGGCTGGGATTTGACGCCGTTTATGAAGTGGCCCTGGCGGCGGAATATGTTACCCTTGAAATTGAATCTTACATGAAAAACAGGGCCGTTTTGAAAAAGCCGATGATTTCTTCGGCCTGTCCGGCGATCATCCGGCTGATCCAGGTAAGGTTTCCCTCGCTTGTCGGGCATATCATACCAATATTGCCGCCGGTGGAGGTAGCAGCGACCGAAGCGCGCCGGGAATTTACGCGCGCGACCGGACTGGCCGCGGAAACGATCGGCGTCTGGTTTTTGACTCCCTGCCCGGCGAAGGCCACCAACATCCGCCAGCCGGTTGACGTTACCGCGACCGATCTTAGCGGCGCGATCGGCATATCGTCTTTTTACGGCGAAATGAAAAAAATCCTCGGCGCCATATCGGAAGCCGATATAGAAAAGGCCCGCGCCAGTTCCTACGGAATAGGCTGGGGTTACGCCGGAGGGGAGATCAGGGCGACGGGCCTGGTAAATTCGCTGATCGTCCATGGCGTGAAGGAAGTGGCCGACGTGCTGGAGCAGATTGAGATGAGCAAAATGGACGACGTGGATTATGTGGAATGTCTGGCTTGCCCGGGCGGGTGTATCGGCGGCGCGCTTTTGCCGGAAAACAGGTTTGTCGCCGAGAAAAATCTGAAACTCAGGGTGCGGCGGCTGCGCGACCGTGAACCGGCCGGGCGGCGGCAGACCATATTGGGCGGGCGGGAAATCGCGCCCGGCAATTCGGCTTTCCGGCACAAGACGATCCAGCCGCGGCCGATCATGAAACTTGACGACAACATAGTCGTTGCCATGAAAAAAGTCGGGCAGATAAAGCAAATATTGGCCGAGCTGCCGGGGATTGACTGCGGCGCCTGTGGCTCGCCCACCTGCGCCAGCCTGGCGGAGGACATAGTGCAGGGACTGGCCGCCGAAACCGACTGCGTATTCAAATTGCGCCAGGTGGTGAACGCGCTGGAGGAGGAAATGGGCAAGCCCTTTAAAAACACGCGCGGCGAACCTTACGGCTCGCTTGACAAAACCGGGGAGTAGGTGCAGAATGAAAATCGGCGAATTGATCGATAAACTGGATTTAGAGGTAAAAACCGACGCCGGCGGCCTGGAGCGGGAAGTGGACAACTGTTATGTATCCGACCTTTTGAGCAATGTCATGGGGCAGGCCTCCCCGGGCGCCGTATGGATTACCATGCAGGGGCATCAAAACGTCGCCGCCGTGGCTTCGCTTTTGTCGCTCGGCGCGGTTATTGTGGGCGGCGGGGCGGCCATAGAGGAAGAAACGCTGAAAAAGGCCCGGGAGAATGACATTACCATCCTGGCTTCGGCGGCGCCGGTGTTTGAGATCGCGGGCAGGCTTTACGCCGAAGGGCTAAGGGGCGCGGCCAGGAATGCTTAAATGGGTGGCGGATCTGCATATACACACCCTTTTGTCTCCCTGCGCCGCCGTGGAAATGACGCCGCGCCATATAGTGCTTAAGGCGGCGGCGCACGGCGTGAACCTTATCGCCATAACCGACCACAATGTTTCCGCCAATGTCCTTCCCGCCGTGCGTTTAGGGCAGGAACACGGCGTCGCCGTGTGGCCGGGCATGGAGGTGGAAACGCGCGAGGGCGGGCATATGGTTGTTCTTTTTGACAGTTTGCGGAAAATGCTGGCTTTTCAGAAATTATTGGACGAGAATATGAGCGGGCTGAAAAACAATCCGGAAAGATTCGGCGGGCAGTTTGTGGTGGATGAAAACGACCGGTTTGTCCGCGAAGAAGAACGGCTGCTGCTGGCCGCCGTTAACCTGGATGCGGGCGCGCTCGCCGCATACGCCGCCCGGTTGGGCGGCGTATGCGTGGCGTCTCATATCGACCGGCCGGCGTACAGCCTCTTGACTTATTTTGGCTTTATTCCGCCCGGGCTTGGCCTGGCGGCGGTTGAGCTGTCCGGAGCCGGTTTGCGGGCGGGCGGGGAGCAAAAGTACGCCGCGCTTACCGGCGGCCTGCCGTGTATAACCAATTCCGACGCCCACGTCATGGATGATTTTCTCGGGGGGCCGAAAAACCACATATATATGAAAGAGCCGGTTATCGGCGAATTCAAGCTGGCGCTGGCGGCGGCCGGAGGCAGGATGGTCGCGGCCGGTAAATTTTTGTAAATCGCTTTAATATATACGCTGTACTCTGATATATGCGCTATAATAGCTATAATAGCTATAATAATATATGAGCAGTAAAAAACAAGGGGGGAAAAGATATGGAGCAAGAGCAGCGCCGCGGGAGCGGCGGCGGCAAAATATCCGGGCAATTGCAGGCGATTTTTGACAAATACCGCGGACAGCAGGGAACGCTGATTCCCATACTGCAGGAAGCCCAAAACCGGTACGGCTATTTGCCGCGCGAGGTAATCGGCGAGATAGCGCGGACCACGGACAATCCTGTCAGCAGGATATACGGCATTGTAACCTTTTATTCGCAGTTTCATTTAAAGCCGCGCGGGCGCAATATCATAAAAGTTTGCCAGGGAACGGCCTGCCATGTGCGCGGCGGCAAAAAGATATTGAACTTTATCGAAGACAAGCTCGGTATAAAACCGGGGGACACCACCGCCGACCTTCGCTACACGCTGGAGACGGTCGCCTGCATAGGGGCCTGCGGACTCGCGCCCGTGCTGATGGTCAACGACGATACGCACGGGCGTCTGACGACCGAGCTTTTGCCCTGGATACTCGACCGGTACAAATGACATGCGCGATCTGTCGCTGCACATACTCGACCTGGTACAAAACGCCGTGGCGGCGGGCGGGAAGAATATTTCCCTTTTGATTGAAGAGGATGAGAAAAAGGATTTTCTGACCATCGCGGTTAAAGACGACGGCAAAGGCATGACGCCTGATTTCGCCGCCAAAGTCAAAGACCCTTTTGCCACCACCCGCACTACCAGAAAGGTCGGCCTGGGCCTGCCGCTCATTGATATGACGGCTGAGAGAGCGGGCGGCCGGCTGGACATAGCTTCCCGGCCGGGCCGGGGGACAACGGTAACAGCAGTTTACCGGTTGAGCCATATCGACAGGCCGCCGCTCGGCGATATAGCGGCGACGGTTAAAATCATAGCGGCCGGCTGCCAGGGGATATTTTTCCGTTACGAACATAGGAAGGGCCGTAACGTCTTTGTGCTGGACACCAAACAAATGCGGGAAATATTGGGGGAAGAAGTGGATTTCGGCGAAAGCGCCGTAATGGAATGGCTGGACGGATTTTTGCGGGAAGGGCTTCTTGCCCTTGACAAGACGGAGGGATAAAGATGAAATCGCTGGAAGAGTTGAAAAAATTGAGGGAAAAGCTGCAGTCTGATACCAAATTGCGCGCGGCGGACGGCATAAAGGTGATCGTGGGCATGGGTACGTGCGGGATCGCCGCCGGCGCGCGGGAAGTAATGGCGGCGCTGATGGAGGAAGTAAAAAAGAGGGGCCTGGCCGGTGTGGTATTTCAGCAGACCGGCTGCATCGGCATGTGTGAAAAGGAAGTGTTGGTGGACATTATTTTGCCGGGAGCTCCGCGCATAACCTACGGCAACGTCCGGCCGTCCGACGCGGGCCGGTTGGTCGCCGAACACGTGATCAACGGGCAGATAGTAAAAGATTTGGTTGTGGCCAAATCGGTATGACAGCAAAGATTTGGGGGTATCGTTTATGCAATTTATAAGAGCGCATGTACTCGTGTGCGGGGGTACCGGCTGTATGTCGTCAGGATCGCGGCAGGTGCAGGCGGGTCTTGAGGATGAGATAGCAAGGCGCGGCCTTGACAATGAAGTGAAAGTCGTTCAGACGGGCTGCCATGGTTTTTGCGAAATGGGGCCTTTGATGATAATTTATCCCGAAGGGGTGTTTTATGTTTCGGTCAAAGCCGAGGACGTGCCGGAAATCGTGGAAACCCATCTTTACAAAGGACGCATAATTGAGCGGCTGCTTTACCGTGAGCCTTTGAGCCAGAAAAGCATACCGAGCTATGACGAAATAAATTTTTACAAAAAACAGCGCCGTATTATATTGAGCAATTGCGGGCATATCAACCCCGACGAAATCAATGAATATATAGCGGCCGGCGGCTATGAGGCGCTTGGCAAGGCGCTTACCCTGATGACGCCGGCGGCGGTCACGGAAGAGGTAAAAAAATCCGGACTGCGCGGGCGCGGCGGCGCCGGATTTCCTACCGGCATGAAATGGCAGTTTGCCCGGCAGTCGCCGGGGGAGAAAAAATACGTCGTCTGTAACGCCGACGAAGGCGACCCGGGCGCCTTTATGGATCGCAGCGTGCTGGAAGGTGATCCGCACAGGGTAATTGAGGGTATGATCATCTGCGGGTACGCCATAGGCGCGGACGAGGGCTACATCTACGTCAGGGCCGAATACCCCCTGGCTATAAAACGCCTGCGCACAGCCATCGCTCAGGCCGAGGAAATGGGTTTTTTGGGCAAAGACGTCTTCGGGAGCGGCTTTAACTTTGCCCTGCACATAAAAGAAGGCGCCGGAGCTTTCGTTTGCGGCGAGGAGACGGCGCTTTTGCAATCCATTGAAGGCAGGCGCGGCATGCCGCGCCCGCGCCCGCCCTTTCCCGCCGTGTCGGGGCTGTGGGGCAAGCCCACCAACATAAACAACGTCGAAACTTTCGCGAACATTGCGTCCATCATTGTGGACGGCGCGGAAAAATACGCCGAGATCGGCACGGAAAAATCCAAAGGCACCAAGGTATTCGCCCTGACCGGCAAGATAAACAACACCGGGCTGGCGGAAGTGCCGATGGGCATAACCATGCGCGAGATTATCTACGACATCGGCGGCGGCATAGTTGACGGCAAAAAATTCAAAGCGGTGCAGATCGGCGGTCCTTCCGGCGGCTGTCTGCCGGAAGATATGCTTGATCTCACGATAGATTACGATTCCCTGACGGCGGCCGGGGCGATGATGGGTTCGGGCGGCCTGGTCGTGATGGACGAGACCACCTGTATGGTGGACGTCGCCAAATTTTTCCTTACCTTTACCCAGTCCGAATCCTGCGGCAAATGTACGCCCTGCCGCGAGGGGACCAAAAGGATGCTGGAAATACTTACCCGCATAACAAACGGCGAAGGCCGCGAGGGGGACATAGCCCTTCTGGAGGACCTGGCCCGCGGCATAAAGCAGACCGCCCTCTGCGGGCTGGGGCAGACCGCGCCCAATCCGGTGCTGAGCACGCTCAAATATTTCCGGCATGAATACGAAGCGCACATAAAGGACCATGTCTGCCCGGCCGGGGCCTGTTCCAACCTGACGGGCTATACGATCACCGACGATTGCAGAGGCTGCGGCATGTGCAAAAAAGTCTGCCCGGTCGGCGCCATTGCCGGCGAGATCAAAGAGCGGCACGTCATAAAGCATAAAGTCTGCATCAAATGCGGCGCCTGCGAGGGCAAATGCCCGTTCAAGGCCATCAGGAAAGGAGCGTGAGCCCGCGATGGACAATGATATGGTAAATGTTACAATAGACGGCAGGAAAGTCAGCGTGCATAAAAGCGCGAGCGTCCTTAACGCGGCCAATAAAGCGGGAGCAAAAGTCCCGACTTTGTGCTATCATCCGGAACTGCGCCCGGAAGGCGCCTGCCGCGTATGCGTGGTGGAGGTGGAAGGTTCAAGGACGCTTGTCGCCTCCTGCGTATATCCGGTCAGCGAAGGCATGATCGTAAGGACCAACACCGACGCGGTGCGCCACGCCCGGCGCTCGGTGGTTGAACTGATGCTGGCCAATCATCCGCCCGATTGCCTTGTCTGCGTGCGCAACAAAAATTGTGAACTGCAAAAGGTCGCGGCTGAACTTGGCCTGAGGGAAATACGCTTTGACGGGGAAAAGAAAAAGCATCCGCTTGACGCGAACAACCCGTCCTTGGTGCGCGACAACGAGAAATGCATTTTGTGCGGGCGCTGCGTCAGGGTGTGTTCCGAACGGCAAGGCGTCCACGTCTACAGCTTTACCCGCCGCGGGTTTGGCACAGTGGTGTCGCCCGCCTTCGACGCGGGGCTCGACGAGGCGGCCTGTACTTATTGCGGGCAATGCTCGGTGGTCTGCCCGACCGCCGCCATCACGGAAAAAGACGATGCCGAAGCGGTATGGAAAGCGATCAGCGACCCAACGAAGCACGTCATAATCCAAACCGCCCCGTCCGTGCGCGTTGCGCTCGGCGAAACGCAGGGGCTTGCCCCGGGCGCCATAGTGACAGGCAAGATGGTGGCGGCATTAAGGCGCATGGGCTTTGACAAAGTGTTTGACACCAATTTCAGCGCCGACCTTACCATTATGGAAGAAGGCAGCGAATTTATCCACCGGCTGAAAAACGGCGGCAAATTGCCGATGGTTACCTCCTGCAGCCCCGGTTGGGTAAATTTGGCCGAAATGTTTTACCCTGATCTGCTCGAACATCTTTCCACCGCCAAATCGCCGCAGCAGATGTTCGGCGCCGTGGCCAAAACCTACTACGCCGAAAAAAGCGGCATAGACCCCAAAAACATAGTGTCGGTGTCCGCCATGCCCTGCACGGCGAAAAAAGCCGAAGCCGTACGCCCGCAAATGCGCTCCAGCGGCTATCAGGACGTTGATATAGTAATCACCACCCGCGAGCTTGGCCGCATGATCAAAGAGGCCGGCATAGACTTCGCGCAAATAGAGGAAGAGGAATTTGACGCCCCGATGGGCATCGGCAGCGGCGCGGGCGCGATTTTCGGCGCGACCGGCGGCGTCATGGAAGCGGCGCTTAGGACCGCCTATGAACTTTTGACCGGGGAAGAACTCAAAAATTTGGATTTTAATGACGTGCGCGGGCTGAAAGGCTTAAAAGAAGCGTCGGTGAACATAGCGGGCGTTGAGGTAAAAGTCGCGGTGGTCAACACCCTGGGCGAGGCGCGGCAGATGATGGAAAGAGTAAGAGCGAAAGAGGCGCCTTATCATTTCATAGAAATCATGGCCTGCCCGGGCGGCTGCATCAGCGGCGGCGGGCAGCCGGCGCCGGTAGACGGCGAAATACGCATGAAGAGGCAGGCCTCCATCTACGAAATAGACCGGTGTTCTGCCGTGCGCAAATCGCACGAAAATCCCGCCGTCAAAACCCTTTACGCCGAATGGCTCGGCCAGCCGTTGGGAGAGAAGGCGCACAAACTGCTGCATACCCATTACCACGCCCAGCACAGAGGGATTTAAATGAAATAGGCGCGCCCAGCCGCGGCTGGGCGCGCCGGACATTTGCCGGCGCCGGAAACCGCTTTTGTACGCGGTGTGTAAAAAAAAATTTTTGACTGTTCATTTGTCCGTTTTTTTGGTAGAATAAAAACAGGATAATTAAACTGGACGAACATAAATAAAATTATGAAGAGCGGCAGGAGTTTGCAAAAAAAAGCAGAATATATAACTACATTACAATGAAGTAGGGGTTAATATTATTGCCGACAAGTACAGCCGTTTGTTAGCCGTAATTGAATACGCCATGCATTTAGACATACATATAGACCAAAAAGGCATGCTTTGGTGGGAAATATGTTTTGGAACAGTTTACGGCTTCCGTTCTTGGCGAAAGAGCAGATATTTGGTGAACTGGCACTTGGTGATGGAGCTTTTTGAATGTGTTCATTATCTGGGTGACTGTTTTTTGTTGCTTTGTTGCGGTTATAACAGGAGGCGGGCGGATTTTTGCGGCCTTTAAGCGGGGCTGCCAAATAGACATAGATCAGCAAAATTTAAGGAGGAAGAAGAATGGGAATTGAAATCAGCGATCGTATCAAAAACAAAGCTCTTCTCGCAAAAGTGACCACGGCCGAGGCGGCCGCCGATCTGATCAAGGACGGTATGAACATCGGCGTAAGCGGCTTTACCCCCGCCGGGTACCCCAAAGCGGTGCCTTTGGCGCTCGCGAAAAAAGCCGAGGCCGGGCAAGCGCCCTTGAAAGTCAACCTTTGGACAGGGGCGTCGGTCGGCGCCGAGCTTGACGGCTCCTGGGCCAAAGCCGGTATTCTTGGCAAACGGCTGCCCTATCAGACCAACAACGAAATAAGAAACGCCATAAACGCCGGCAAGATAAACTACACGGATCTTCATCTTAGCCATGTCGCCCAGATGTCCCGCTACGGCTTTTTGGGCGGCGGCGTTGACCTCGCCATAATCGAGGCCTGCAGGATCACCGAAGACGGCGGCATCGTCGGCACCACTTCCGAGGGCAACTCCGCCTCCTTTGTGCAAAGCGCCAAACAGGTCATAGTGGAGATTAACGTTACGCAGCCGGAAGAACTGGAAAAAATGCACGACGTTTATATCCCGCTTGATCCGCCCCACCGCCAGCCCATCCCCATTACCAGGGCGGACGACCGCATCGGCACCACCTACATACCTTGCGATCCGAACAAAATAATCGCCATAGTACCCTGCGACATTATCGACGGCACCCGGCCGCTGGCCGCGATCGACGATGACGCCAAAGCCATGAGCGGTCATCTTATCGAATTTTTGCAGAACGAGATCAAACAGGGCCGCCTGCCGAAGAACCTTTTGCCGCTGCAATCCGGCGTGGGCTCGGTAGCCAACGCCGTTATCGCCGGCCTGGTCAATTCCCCGTTTGAAAATCTTTCCGTTTATACCGAAGTCGTCCAGGACGGCATGTTTGACCTTATCGACGCCGGCAAATTGGTGGTGGCGTCCGGCACCTCGCTCAGCCCGTCGCCGGATGCGCTGAAACACTTTTACGCCAACATCGGCAAATATCTTCCGCGGCTCATACTGCGCCCGCAGGAGATTTCCAACAGCCCTGAAATCGCTCGCCGCCTGGGCGTTATCGCCATGAACACCGCCATAGAGTACGACATCTACGGACACGTCAACTCCACGCATACGCTCGGCACCAAGATGATGAACGGCATCGGCGGCTCCGGCGACTTTGCCAGAAACGCCTATCTGACCTTCTTCTTCACCAATTCCGTAGCCAAAAAGGGCGATATTTCCTCGGTCGTTCCCATGTGCTCGCACATTGACTCCACCGAGCACGACATCGACGTGTTTGTTACCGAGCGCGGCGTCGCCGACGTCCGCGGCCTGTCTCCGAAAGAGCGCGCCAAGGTCATTATCGAAAAGACCGCCCACCCGGATTATCAGCCGTTGCTCAGGGATTATGTAAAAAGGGCCGCCGACAAGCTTGGCCCTGTCCACACCCCGCACCTTTTGGACGAGGCGCTTTCTTTCCATACCCGTTTCATCGAAACCGGCAGCATGAAAGTAAAATAAATCAATCGCTGAACCGGCCCGCCCTAAGCCCGCCGCCGGAGGCGGCGGGAACCGGATGGCGGCTGAGCCGCTGGAGCCGGCTGTCATGCGGCGCGAGCCGAGTATCCCGTCGCATTGCGCCCGTACGACAGGGCGCGGCCTGAGCGGGCGGCAGACTACCGCCGCCCGCCGGCGCATAAGACGGCTGTCATTCCATACCCGGGTTATTTCCCGGTTGTATGAAGAAATAATAAGGAGGATTAGAGAATGGCAAATGAAAAATTACTGGAAGGGTTGAAAGCGTACAACGCCGCAGTGGAAAAGACGCTTGCAAAATCACCCGAACGCACCAACCTGGAGGTAAACAGACTTTACACCCCGCTGGACATTGAAAAATTCGACTATGAAACCAGCCTGGGGTTCCCCGGCTCGTACCCGTTCACCCGCGGCGTACAGCCAACCATGTATCGCGGCCGTTTCTGGACCATGCGCATGTACGCCGGTTTCGCGACCGCGGCCGAGTCCAACAAGCGTTACCGCCTGCTGCTGGAAAGAGGCGGTTCGGGTCTTTCCTGCGCTTTCGACCTGCCGACGCAGATTGGCTATGATTCCGACGATCCGATCGCCGAAGGCGAAGTCGGTAAAGTGGGCGTCGCCATCGACTCCCTGGAAGATATGGAAGTATTGTTTGATCAGATTCCGCTGGGCAAGGTTTCCACTTCCATGACCATCAACGCCCCGGCGGCCATCCTTTTGGCCATGTACATCGCGGTGGCCGAAAAACAGGGCGTGCCGGCCGACCAGCTTAACGGCACCATCCAGAACGACATATTGAAGGAGTATTCATCCCGCGGCACCTATATTTTCCCGCCCGGACCCTCCATGCGCCTCATCACCAATATATTTGAATATTGCTCGAAAAACGTGCCCAGATGGAACAGCATTTCCATTTCCGGCTATCACATCCGCGAGGCCGGCGCAACGGCCGCCCAGGAAATCGCCTTTACCATCGCCGACGGCATAGCCTATGTCGAGGCGGCGCTCAAAGCCGGCATGGACATAGACGATTTTGCCGGCAGCCTGTCTTTCTTCTGGAACGCCCATAACAACGTGCTGGAAGAGGTCGCCAAATTCCGCGCCTCCCGCCGCGTATGGTCCAAACTCATGAAAGAGCGTTTCGGCGCAAAAAAACCCAAATCCCAGATGCTGCGCGTGCATACCCAGACCGCCGGCTCCATGCTGACCGCCCAGCAGCCTGACAACAACATCGTCCGCGTGGCCCTGCAGACGGCTGCCGCCGTAATGGGCGGGACCCAGTCCCTGCACACCAACTCCAAAGACGAGGCGCTGGCCCTTCCGTCGGAAGCGTCGGTGACCATCGCCCTGCGCACCCAGCAGATAGTCGCGGAAGAAAGCGGCCTTGCCGACGTGGTCGATCCATTGGGCGGCTCTTATTATGTAGAGGCCCTGACCGACAAGATCGAAGCCGAATGCTGGGACTACATCAAGAAGATTGACGAGCTCGGCGGCGCGCCGGTCGCGATCGAAAAAGGCTATATCCAGAGGGAGATACAGGAAAGCGCTTACAAATGGCAGATGCAGGTTGAAAAAGGCGAGCGTGTCATCGTCGGCGTTAACAAGTACATAGACAAGAAAGAAGTACCCCCGAAAGACCTTCTGCGTGTGGACGCTTCCGTAGGCGAGGGCCAGAAGAAGCGTTTGGCCGCCTTAAGAGCCAAACGCGACAACGCCGCCGTAAA
The DNA here is from genome assembly GCA_031275255.1 of Acidaminococcales bacterium. Taxonomy (GTDB): domain Bacteria; phylum Bacillota; class Negativicutes; order Acidaminococcales; family JAISLQ01; genus JAISLQ01. The sequence goes on from JAISPA010000085.1 coordinate 12,175, forward strand.
CGCGGCGCTTGACGCGCTGGAAGCAGGCGCCAAAGATGAAAAAGTAAATCTTATGCCGCTTATTCTTACCGCGGTCAAAACCTACGCTACCGAAGGCGAAATTTGCAAACGCCTGCGCAAAGTGTTCGGCGAATACAAAGCCATCAGCACACTGTAATCAAGAAGAGATTTTAGGGAGGGAATTATATAATGGCAGAAAAAAGGATTAGAGTATTGGTTGCGAAGCCGGGCCTGGACGGGCACGACCGCGGCGCCAAAGTGGTTGCCCGCGCCCTGCGCGACGCCGGTTTTGAAGTAATCTACACAGGCATACGCCTGACCCCGGAACAAATAGTGGAGACCGCCCTGCAAGAAGACGTCAACGTGGTGGCGCTCAGCCTTCTGTCCGGCGCCCACAACACGCTTTTCCCGGAAGTTACCAAACTGCTGAAGGAAAAAGGGTTGAACGACGTGCTGGTCATCGGCGGCGGCGTCATTCCCGACGCGGACATCCCCAGCCTCAAAGCGGCCGGCATTGCCGACATCTATACGCCCGGCACGCCTACCGGCAAGATAGTCGAATTTATCAAGGCTAACGTGAAATAACAGTGGCAAAGTCTTGCGGCAGCCGGCGCCAGGCCGGGCTGCCGCAAGACTGCCGCGCCGCAAAAGGCGTCAGGCAGTCCGGGGAGAAAGCGCCATGGCCTAAAACATGAACATCCCGGCGACAACTCGTTCAATCTTTCAGATGGCGGGCATTGCAGCCTGCGCAACCGGGGGACCCGGCTGCCGGGCCATGCAAAACGGCCGACATCATTCTTCAAGGCGGTGTACCTAATGGATATTGTTAAAGGCGTACTGGATAGATCACGGTTGGCGGCGGCAAAAGGCATAACCGCCGTTGAAAATGAATATCCGGAAGCGACGGGTATAATGCAGGCCCTTTATCCGCATACCGGCCGGGCATATATACTCGGAATTACTGGCCCGCCCGGAGCTGGAAAAAGCACATTGACAGATAAGCTGGCCAAAGAATACCGCAAGCGCGGCAAAACGGTCGGCATTATTGCGGTTGATCCTACAAGCCCATATTCTGGCGGCGCTATCCTGGGCGATCGTATCAGAATGATGGACATAGCTATGGATGAAGGCGTATTCATCCGCAGCATGGCCACCCGCGGCAGTCTCGGCGGTCTGTCGCAAAAGACGGCGGACGCCGTAAAAGTTTTGGACGCTTTCGGCTGTGACATTATCATAATCGAAACGGTTGGCGTTGGGCAATCGGAAGTGGATATTGTAAAAACAGCCGACACGACCATGGTGGTCCTTGTCCCGGGCCTGGGTGACGACATACAGGCGATAAAAGCGGGTATTCTCGAAATAGGCGATCTTTTCACCATCAACAAAGCCGACCGCGAAGGCGTGGAGAAACTGCATATCGAGATCGAAATGATGCTGGAACTTAGCGGCAACAAAACCGGCTGGAAGCCGCCGATCAACCGCACCATCGCCAGCGAGAGCGAAGGCGTACTGAGCGTGATGGACTCCATAGAGGCGCACGCCAAGTACCTCAAAGAATCAGATGAACTGAAAACGCGCCGGGCGGAGAGCATAAAGACGGAACTTCTGGCCATGATCGCCGAGCGCATAAGGCGGCACATCAACAAGACAGTCGCGGAAACGCGCGATTTTGAAAATACCATCCTCCGCCTGCAGCAACGGGAAATAGACCCTTATTCCATCGCCGACGACATACTCGATAAAATTATTAAACAATGAACCAGCTCTCTCCGGTAAGCATAGCTTACCCTTTCGCGGACGGGCGTTCAGCGGGAGAGGAATCTTCTTCCGGAGGAAGCCCTGTCCAATAAAATGTCAAAAAGCAAAACAAATAAAAATTAGGGGGAAGTTAAATGAGTTTCAAAGTATTGTGCATTGACCACATCGGTATCGGGGTCAAAGACCTTAATGCCACAAAAAAACTTTACCAGGACACTTTCGGCATACAACCGCTGCCGGAAGACGAAATCGTCGCGCCGCAGAAGGTCAAGGTCAGCTTTTTCCCGCTCGGCCCGGCCGGCGAACTGGAATTTTTGGAATCAACTGAGCCGGACGGCCCGATCGGCAAATTTATGGCTGACAAAGGCGAAACCGCCATACAGCACGTCGCGCTCCGCGTCGACGACATCGGCGCGGCCCTTGCCGAGCTTGAAGCCAAAGGAGTGCGCCTGATCGACAAAAAACCCCGCTACGGCGCGGCCGGTTCCGCTATCGCTTTCCTGCACCCGAAATCAACTCCCGGCATACTTGTGGAGATTTGCGAACGCAAACCGCACAAATATAAATTTGATCCCGTAACCAAAGATCTCATTGAATAGGCAAAAGCCGGCATAAAAAGCAGCTGCCGAAAACTGTATGGAGGTGTAATAATTTGTCAACTCAAGCAAGGATTGAGGATTTAAAAAAGCGGGCGGCGAAAATAATTGCCGCGGGCGGCCAGAAACGCGTCGATAAACAGCACGAAAGCGGTAAACTTACCGCGCGCGAAAGGATCGACATACTTTTAGACCAGAGCAGTTTCGTGGAACTGGACCGTTTTGTGGCTCACCGCTGCACGAATTTTGGCCAGGAGAAAAAAGAACTGCCGGGCGAAGGCGTAACGACGGGCTACGGCACGATTGACGGCCGGCTTGTCTATGTGTTTGCCCAGGATTTCACGGTAGAAGGCGGCTCGCTGGGTGAAATGCACGCGGCCAAAATCGTCAAGGTGCTTAACCTCGCGCTCAAAATGGGCGCGCCGGTAGTCGGCCTCAACGATTCGGGCGGCGCGCGTATCCAGGAAGCGGTGGACGCGCTGGCCGGCTACGGCAAAATATTCTTTGCCAATACCATTGCATCCGGCGTTGTGCCGCAAATATCGGCCATCATGGGACCGTCCGCCGGCGGCGCGGTGTATTCGCCGGCCCTTACCGACTTTGTCTATATGGTCAAAAACACCAGTAAAATGTTCATAACCGGCCCGGAAGTCGTAAAATCCGTAACAGGCGAAGTGGTAACGCAGGAAGCCCTTGGCGGCGCCATGACGCACAACAGCACCTCCGGCGTGGCGCATTTCGCGGCGGAAAACGATGAGGACTGTCTGAAACAGATCAGGTACCTTCTGAGCTTTTTGCCCAGCAACAACCTGGAGCCGGCGCCGATTGTGGAAACCGGCGACGACCCGCAGAGGATCGATCCCGCCCTCAATACCTTGCTGCCGGATAATTCCAACATGGCTTACGACATGAAAGACGTGATCAAGAGCATAGTGGACAACGGCGAATTTTACGAGTCGCAGCAATATTTCGCGCAAAACATCATCACCTGCTTCGCGCGCATGGACGGGCAGACCGTCGGCATCATCGCCAACCAGCCGAAAGTCATGGCCGGCTGCCTTGATTTTAACGCCTCCGACAAGGCGGCGCGCTTTATCCGTTTCTGCGACGCTTTCAACATCCCGCTTTTGAACCTTGTCGACGTGCCGGGCTTTTTGCCGGGCGTCAACCAGGAATACGGCGGCATAATCCGCAAAGGCGCGAAGATGCTGTACGCCTATTCGGAAGCTACCGTGGCCAAAGTTACGCTGGTTACCAGAAAAGCTTACGGCGGGTCTTATCTGGCCATGTGTTCGCAGGACTTGGGCGCGGATCAGGTAATCGCCTGGCCGACAGCGGAAATCGCGGTTATGGGTCCGGCCGGCGCGGCTAACATCATATTCAAGAACGATCCTGACGTAAAAGCCAAGACCGACGAATATGTGCTCAACTTCGCCACTCCCTATCAGGCGGCCGTGCGCGGCTTCGTTGATTTGGTCATTGAGCCCAAAGACAGCCGTCCGACCATCATCAACGCCCTGCACATGTTAGAATCCAAGCGTGAAACCCGTCCGGCCAAACGGCACGGCAACATTCCGCTGTAATAAAGTACATTTACGAATGGAGAGGTGAACTTATGGGGTTCGCAGGCACAGCTAAACCTGAAGAGCAAAGACCGGCCGCGGCGTCGACTCCCGCAGCGCCGGCCCCGGCAGCGGCAGCCGCCGCCGGCGACGTGATCGCGGTAATAGCGGCCGCCCTAGCGGCCTATGACGGCGGCGGCGAAAGTTTGCCGGCAATCGGCCGTTTAAGCAACGCCGGCTGGACGAATTATGCCCGGATAGCGACCGTTACTACCCGTGATCAGATGTTTTAAGCCAAAAACATAAAATGATAAATATAAGGAGGCAAACTCTTAATGAGAAAATTTAACGTAACTGTTAATGGTCAGACCTATGAAGTAGATGTGGATGAAGTCGGTGGAGCGGCGCCCGCTCCCAAAGCGGCCGCGCCCAAAGCGGCTCCGGCTGCCGCTCCTGCCGCGGCTCCGGCTCCGGCTGCCGCTCCTGCTCCGGCGGCCGCGCCGGTTCCGGCCGGCGGCTCGCCTGTCAAGTCTCCCATGCCCGGTAAAATATTGGAACTTAAAGTCAAGGTCGGCGACAAAGTAACCCGCGGGCAGGTACTGCTTGTGATGGAATCCATGAAGATGCAAAACGATATCCCGTCGCCGCAGGAAGGTACTGTAACGGCTATCAATACTTCGGTGGGAGCGAGCGTCGCGTCAGGTGACGTGCTGGTTGTATTGGGCTGATAAAAACAATTAGGTATAAAAAAGGGCCTCCTGCGGGAGGCCCTTTTTTATACTGTCCCCCGGCTCAATTTCAGCCGGGGGACAGTATTGCCGCTGCGCGGGGTAAAAAATCCCCGCAAAGCCTATTTTTTAGGCTTGCGAGGATTTGTGGCCGATTGCACATTGAGTATTTCGACCGTGAATTCTTTTGTGATTTCATGTGACGCTTGATTTTATG
>JAISPA010000160.1 GCA_031275255.1 Acidaminococcales bacterium
AACTTGTCGCCTTGCGCCTTAACGATGTTGATTATTCCAACAGATATGCTCTCCTGCAGGGCAAAGGCGACCGGGAAAGAATCGTTCCCATAGGCGGCAAGGCGGTGGACGCCCTGGGAAAATACGTCCTCTTTACCCGGTCGGTAATCATCAGCCGTTACAGAGCGGCCGAACACGGCGCCCTTTTTATAAACAGCCGCGGCGGTAAACTGACCGACCGCAGCGTGCGGCGCATAATTGATAAATACATAAAAATCATGGCTATAAACAAAAAAATAAGCCCGCATAGCGTCCGGCATACTTTTGCAACGCATTTGCTGAACAACGGGGCAGATCTTCGTTCCGTCCAGGAACTGCTCGGGCACGCCAGCCTGTCGACAACCCAGATCTATACGCACGTTACGTCCGAGCGCATGACCAGTGTTTATAAAAAGACGCATCCGCGCGCGTAGAATTTGCCGGTCCGCCAAAAGGATATGTCGGTGTCTATTTTAAATCTTGAGGAAGGAAGTTTGCCTTATGGAGCAATTCAGCCTATTGGAAAAGACGAGAAAGATCAGTAAACTTCTGCAAAAATCCGGCAGCGTCGACTATAATGATTTAGCCAGGCTGCTGGGCGATATTTTAAGTTCGAATATATATATATCATCCAAAGCCGGTGAAATTCTCGGTTATTCCCTGCTGGACGGGTTTGAATGCGGCATAATGCTTGATAAAGTCGTAAATATCCGGCAATTCCCGGAAAATTATGTGGAATGGCTTATGAAGGTAACGGAAACCACCTCTAATATCGCGCTGAAGAAAAACATGTGCGCTTTCAGCCAGGGAACGGAATGCCTTTTTGGTGACAAGCGCACAACGCTTATTCCGGTTTACGGAAACGGCGAACGTATAGGGACGCTTGTAATCGGCCGCTTTGACAGCGAATACACCGACGGCGACCTGCTGGTGGCTGAATACGGCGCTACGGTGGTCGGCGTGGAAATATTGCGCGAACGCACGGAAAAAATCGAGGAATATGCCAGAAAAAAGGCTACGGTACAAGTGGCCTTGGCGACTTTGTCCTACTCGGAACTGGAAGCGATGATTCACATCCTGAACGAATTGGAAAGCAGCGAAGGCCTGCTGGTCGCGAGCAAGATCGCCGACCGGGTAGGCATTACCAGATCGGTAATCGTAAACGCCCTGCGCAAATTTGAGAGCGCCGGCGTCATAGAATCCAAATCGCTTGGCATGAAAGGCACCTATATAAAAATACTGAACGATCTTTTGCTGCCCGAACTGAAAAAGATACGCTGACAAAGCAAAGAGGCTAAAGGCGGTCTTCGGCGGGCAAATGTTTTTTAGCCGGCGGCATGGCCGCGGTTTACCTTTAGTTTACAGCAATAAATTGATAAAGCAAAAAAGCAATAATCACGGAAACCGGCCGCTGGACCAGCCCGTCTGCCGCCCGCCTCTGCCGGCGGCCGGCGCGGATAAATAAAAAGACGCGAAAACCGCGTTCAGCGCTAAATTTGCATATTTTGCGAAAAAAACACTTTAGATAAATCTTGTTAAATATTGTACTTATTTGCGTCGTTGTGATATTATAAGCTAAATGCAATTTAACATTATCAGGCCAGATTGACTATGCCGGGGGTGAAGCGATTGTTGGATTTTATTGCCGGGACGGCAAATATCCGCACACTTGAGAGCGCTTTGCGTGTTTCCAGTTTGCGGCAAAAGGTGTTGAGCAATAATATCGCCAATGTCGATACGCCGTTATTTAAGCGTAGCGAAGTTTTGTTTGAGACATATCTCAAAGACTACCTTGATTATCTGGAAAAAGAAAAAAAGCCGGAGCCGGCGGAAAAGAAATTAGCTATGACGGCTACGAACAGCCGTCACATCGTTCCCCGGAAGGAAGTTTTGCCTGAACCGTTTTTGGGAGCGGTTGTCCGCACGGTCAATGAGAACGTTATGAGAACGGATGGAAACAATGTCGATATAGATTCGGAAATGGCCGACATGGCGAAAAACACTATTTATTATCAGGCAATAGCGCAGCGGATAGGAGGATATTTCACAACCATGCGCACAGTGATTGAAAACAGATGACGGGGGTGGATGAGCAATGAGCATGTTTGGCGCGATCGACGCGGCCGGATCCGGCATGACGGCGGAAAGACTGCGGCTTGACGTCATATCCAATAATCTCGCCAACGCCAATACCACAAGGACCAATAAAGGCGGGCCGTTTCGCCGGCAGGTGGTGGTTTACAGGCCGCGCGACGAGTACAATGATTTTGGCAGGATGCTGACCGAAAAACTTGAGGCAGGCAAAGGCGTGCGGGTTGTCGGCATAGTAGAGGACAACTCTCCCTCGCCGGTGGTCTATGATCCTTATCATCCTGACGCCGACGTGCAAGGTTATGTACGCATGCCGAACATAAACGTGGTCGCCGAAATGGTAGACATGATAACGGCGTCGCGTTCCTATGAAGCCAATGTTGCCTCAATCGCGGCCTCAAAGGCTATGGCGGCAAAGGCGCTGGAAATAGGACGCTGATTGATTAATAACGGGAGCGGATTTTATGAAGATTAACGGACTTTTTGCGCCGGTATCGGGCGTCGGCAATCTCTTTGAGCCGGTGAGCCGCCCGGATGAAGAAAGCGCGCCGAGTTTTTCCGATATGCTGCGTGCTGCCGTAAACGAAGTCAACGGATTGCAAAAGGCGGCGGAAGCGAAAAATCTTGACTTGGTCGCCGGCAGGGTCGAAGACTTGTCGGAAGTGATGATTGCGGCCGAAAAAGCCGCTTTGGCTCTGCAGCTGACGGTGCAAGTGCGGAACAAAGTGGTGGATGCGTATCAGGAAATCATGCGCATGTCGATATGATGTAGAAACATTCGTATTTGCCCTCTGAAAGGAAGTAGAACATGGCCGAATTCAAAGAGCAATTTTTGCGTCTTTGGAATAATTTCAGCAAACAGCAGAAAATACTTTCTGTCGCAGGGACAGTGGCGGTTTTTGCGGTTATTCTGGGATGGAGTTATTGGTTTGGCACAAGGGCGGAATATGTTCCGCTTTACACCAGACTGGAAACTAAAGACGCAGGCGACATAGTCAATAAACTTAAAGAAGACAAAATATCCTACGAAATCGCGGACAACGGGTCGTCCGTACTTGTATCGAAAAACGACGTTTACCAGGTTCGCATGAATCTGGCTTCAGCTGGCTTGCCGCGCGGGAAAAAGGGTTTTGAGCTTTTTGAAGAGAGTAAATTCGGCACTACTGAGTTTCAAAACAAAGTAAACTATCTGCAGGCGGTTCAAGGTGAATTGGCGCGAACGATTGAGCAGATACAGGAAATCGAATCCGCGCGCGTTCACATTGTCCTGCCGGAAGACAGTCTTTACAAAAAGAGCGAAAAGCCGGCGAGCGCCTCCGTAATGTTGCAGCTGCGGGCTAACGCTGCCTTGGGAAAACCTCAGGTCGACGGTATAGTCAATTTGGTCTCGCATAGCGTTCAGGGCTTGAAACCGGAAAACATTACTATAATCGACGGCTTCGCCAAGATCTTAAACCTGCCTGAAAACGAAGAATTGCAAAAAGCGGCCGCCGAGCGGGACAATAGCGCCAACGCCAGCGCCGAGGCGAGCAAACTTTCCAAATTTTATTTTGACCTGACGCGCAAGAGGCAGGCCGAAATGCAGGAGGACGTGCAGACCCTCCTGGACAATTCGCTGGGTGAAAAACGCGCCGTGGCGCGCGTTACCGTCGAACTGAATTTCGACCGCCGTCTTATCGACCGGCAAACATTTGAGCCTACCGTTGAAGACCGCGGCATACTCCGCAGCGTACAGGAAGTGGGGGAAAATTACCAAGGTTCTGACGCCCAGCCGGGCGGCCCCCCGGGAACCACCAGCAATATTCCCGGTTATCCGGCCGGCGCCCAGCCCGGGCAGTCGAATTACGAGAAAAAAGAAACTACCAGAAACTATGAAATAACCGAAACAAAGGAAAAAATAATCCAACAGCCGGTTTCCATCAAACGCGTTACCGTCGCCGTCTTTATTGACGAAGCGCTTACGCAGGCCCAGCAGGACGGAATCGCACGCGTTGTCGCTTCCGCTGCCGGTTTTAACGAAGCGCGCGGCGATTTGGTTTCCGTGGAACGCATACCATTTAACGCCGCGGCCGTAACGCAGATACAGGAAACAGAGCGGCAGATCGTGCGCTATGCTTTGTATGGCGCGCCTGTTTTGTTGCTGGTTCTGATTTTGCTGGGCTGGTTGTTATATTTAAGGCGCAAGAAACAAAAAGCGGACATGTTGGCGGCGGAGGCCGAACGTGAACGGATCGCCCTGGAAGAACGTGAAATGGCGGCGCAGGCCGCCGCAGAACAGGAAAGATTGGACGCGCAGCGGATGACGGCGCAGGCCGCCCGGGAAGAGGGCGGGGAAAGAACGGCGGAAGACGTGGCAGAGGAGGAAGAAGAATTGATTTTGACAATGGACAAACCGCTGACCCAGGAAGAGAAAGAAGTTGCCGCCAAACGCGCGGCGATTGTAGAATGGGCGACCAATCAGCCGGACGAATTTGCCTCCACTTTGCGCAGCTGGCTGATGGAAGAAATATAAATTTTATCGCTGGAGGTTTCCCGTATGGGTACTTTGATAGAAAACCTTAATGGCAAGCAAAAATCGGCCATACTCCTGATTACACTCGGGCCGGAGATATCGTCCAACGTCATGAAGTCTCTTAAAGAAGAAGAGATAGAAAAGCTTACCATGGAGATAGCCAACCAGCGCAAAGTCTCGCAGGAACTTAAGGATGAGATAATTTCCGACTTTTACGACTTGTGCCTTGCCCGTGATTATATGTCCACAGGCGGCATTGATTACGCCAGGGAAATATTGGAAAAAGCGCTTGGCGCGGAACGGGCGGTCAATATAATCAACCGTCTTACCTCCAGCCTGCAGATACGCCCCTTTGACTGCATCCGTACCGCCGACCCTTCGCAGCTTTTAAATTTTATCCAGAACGAACATCCGCAGACCTTGGCTTTGATCGTCGCTTATATGCCGCCGGACAAGGCGTCCATGATTCTATCGTCCCTCTCGCCGGAAATCCAGTCCGACGTTGTCAAAAGAATCGCGACCATGGACAGGACCTCGCCTGACGTCATACGGGACGTGGAGCGTATTCTGGAGCGCAAGCTCGCCTCTATGGCCACTCAGGACTTCACCACCGCCGGCGGTCTGGAATCGGTAGTCGAACTCATCAACCGGGTTGACCGCACCACGGAAAGAACGATACTGGAAAACCTCGAAGTACAGGATCCGGAATTGGCGGAAGAAATTAAAAAGCGCATGTTTGTGTTTGAAGACATCGTCATGCTGGACGACCGCTCCTTGCAAATGGTCTTGCGTGAAGTCGAAACCAAGGACCTTGGGTTGGCCCTTAAAGGCGTTTCGGAGGAAGTATCCAACAAAGTATTCAAAAACATGTCCAAGCGCGCTTCGGAAATGCTAAGGGAAGAAATTGAGTTTATGGGCCCTGTCCGCATCAGGGATGTGGAAGAATCCCAGCAGAAAGTAGTCAATGTCATCCGCCGGCTGGAAGACAGCGGCGAGATCGTCATTTCACGGGGTAAGGGAGACGAGGTAATTGCCTAAAGTTATCAAATCCGATTCTGTGGAAGAAGGGCGCCTTTTCGCCGTTGAATTGCCGGAAGACGCTTTTTCCGCGGATGTCAGCGATAACGGCGAAGTTGATTACTTGCGTTTTTTCACGGAGCCGGCAGGCGTTAAACCCGCCGGCGAGGACGAATACAAAAAGTATTATATAGATACAAACGAAAAATCAGCAGGCGGCCCGGGCGAAGCGGAACAGACGCCGGAGGAGGACGCCGGGGAAAAACCTGAAGACGCCGAAGACGCGCCCGGCGGCTTGCTTGCGGCGGCGGTTGCAGAGCGCGTCCCGCCGGACGAAAAAGCGCAGAAGATAATCGCGCTGGCCGAAGAAAAAGCCGGGAAAATTTTAGAAAACGCCAGGCGGGAAGCGGAAAGTATGCGGATGAAGCTGGCGGCGGAAATATCCGAGGGAGAAGTAAAAAAAGAACAGGCCAAAAACATCGCGACCGATATAGTGGAAGATGCCAACGCCGAGGCCGGCCGCCGGCTTGCGCAAGCCGGGGAAAAAGCGCGGGAGCTGTTTGAAGAGGCCAAAGCCGGCGGGCAGGCCGAGGGATTTAAGGCAGGCAAGGATGAAGGGTACAAACAAGGTCTGGAAAAAGGGATGGAAGAAGGAAAGCTGGCCGGGCGCGAGGACGGCAAAAAAGAAGGACTGATTGCCGGAGAAGCGGCCGGAAGGGCCGAGGGTATAGAAAGCGCGCGCCGGGAAATGGCCGGCCAACTGGCCGAAGCCACGCAAAAAGCTAAG
>JAISPA010000165.1 GCA_031275255.1 Acidaminococcales bacterium
TTTGCTGCCGACTTTCGGCGGCATCAAGCTCTCTATCCGTTCCCACTCTTCATTTGTCAACTCATATTGTTTCATTTCCCCTTTTATACCACAAAATTTGTTTTTAAACAAGGCCTAGTTCCGTTTTAAAACGCCGGCCTTTGCGTATAGGTCGTAAAAGTGATGAACCGGCCCATGCCCCTTGCCGATGTCCGGCGCGTGCCGGATGGCGTCCGTAACGTACTCTTTGGCCTTGGCGGCGGCTTCCCTGACGCCATGGCCCAGTGCCAGGCAGGCGGCCAGGGCGGAAGAATAGGTACAGCCCGTGCCGTGGGTATTTTGGGTATTTATGCGCTCACCACTGAAAGAATAATGGCGCGCGCCGTCAAAGAGAACATCGTCAGCGTCTCCCGCCGCGTGTCCGCCTTTTACTATGACGTTTTTGCAGCCCATGCCGTGTATGATCTCGGCCGCTTTCCTCATGTCGGCGGGGTTTTTTATTTTCAGGCCGGCCAGCGCCTCCGCTTCGGGGATGTTGGGCGTCAGCACGTCGGCGAGCGGCAGGACGGCGCGGACAAAAAAGGAAACGGCGTCCTCCCGCATCAGCGGAGCGCCTCCCTTGGCGTACATCACGGGATCAATGACAACATGTTCCGGCGCGTAAAACAAGAGTTTTTTCGCCGTGGCCGCCATACATTCAGCCGAGGAAAGCATACCGACTTTGACGGCGTCCGCGCCGATGTCCTCGAAAACCGCGTCTATTTGCTTTTCCACCATGTCCGGCGTAACGTCCTGTATGCCGATAACCCGCGTGGTATTTTCAGCCACAACCGATACGATGACGCTCATGCCGAAAACGCCGAGCGCGGAAAAAGTCTTAAGATCGGCTTGCACGCCGGCGCCGCCGCTGCAGTCCGAGCCGGCGATGGACAGAACTTTTTTCATCGAAAATCGCACAGGATGGTCCCGCCCTGCCAGCGGCGGGAAAAACGTGCTTCCTCCTTCTTTGTTGTTTTCGGCGATCGGTTTGCCGCGCCGCTTTGCAGGGGAAATATTCGTTCCCCGTTCCCCCTGCCGCTTTGGGGCAGAATGCTTGCCATCCGTGGCGCATTCTGCATTCGGCCATCCATGGCCAGCAAAAACGGGAGCGAATTGACCGAGGTCGTTGCCGTTTCTTAGCGAAGCCGGGAAATAGGGATTTTACTGTTTGAGCAAAGCGAGCATAATACTGCCCCCCGGCTGAAACCATGGCATCTTTGCGGCCGGTTTGCCACGCGGGCGAGGGCCGGACGATAGCCGTCCGTGGCGTGTCCGGCATTTATCCATCCTTGGATTGCACAAGCCTCGCCCCTACGGACATCGCGCCTGCGTATTTCGCCGCGCCGGGCGGCAAACCCTCCCACTCAATTATACGAAACGGTTTTTACGCCGTTTTTGTGGAAAAACTCTCTGGCCTCCTCTATAGCCGGCGCCGTTGGCGCCCTGTATTGGTGAAATTCCCGCTCTTTGCCCAAAGCCCTGTACTTTTCCTTCCCTAAATCATGGTAGGGCAAAAGTTCCGCCGCAGCGCCGGGCAGGTGGCTTTTCATAAAAGAAGCGGTCGCCTGCAGGTTCTCTTCGGTAAAATTCAAATCCGGCACGCAAGGCACGCGGACGGTAAGCGGCATCCCCGCTTTAAAGAGCCTGACCGCGTTTTTTAAGATAAGGACGTTGTCCCGGCCGGTGAAAACCAGATGTTTTTCCCTGTCCATACATTTCAGGTCGAAAAAAACATGGCGGAAAAAAGAAAAGACGTCCGCCGCCTCCGCCCAGGGGAAAAATCCCGCAGTTTCCAGCCAGAGGTCTAACCCCGCCCGGAAAAGTTCCTCCGCCAGACGCCGGAGAAAGGGCAACTGAAACAAAGGCTCCCCGCCGGAAAAAGTAACCCCGCCGCCGGAATAACGGAAAAACACTTCTTCTCTTTGCATTTTTTTGACTATTTCCGCAACGCTCATAGTTTGGCCCAATACACGCAAAGCCCCCCGGGGGCATATCTTTGCGCAAAGGCCGCAGGCGCGGCATTTTTCCCGCCCGCCGCCCGCGCCGGGGAAAATTCCTTGCGGACAGGCGCCCTGGCAGGCGCGGCAGCCGGAACATTTATCTTCATAATAAACCAGCTTGGGGGTACAAGTCCAGGTTTCGGGATTGGCGCACCAGCGGCAGCGCAGCGGACAGCCCGGCAGAAAAACCACCGTCCGCACCCCCTCCCCGTCGTGCGGGGAGAAACTTTGCAGTTGCAGCACCCAGCCTTTGCCGGCGTATTTTGCCATAACGCCGCCTCAAAAACTGTTGTGGGCGTTCCGGGCAATGATCGCCTCCTGCATCTGCGGCGAGAGATTAATAAATTGCGTGCTGTACCCGGCCACCCGCACCAAAAGGTCTTTGTACATTTCCGGCGCGGCCTGGGCTTTGCGCATGGTTTCGGTGGAAACGGTATTAAACTGCACATGAAAAGCGCCCAGAGAGAAATAGGCTCTGATCAGAGCGCCCAGGTTCCGCCGGCCGCGGCTGGTCGCGAGCAGATCTTCCCCCAGCCGGAGATTGAGCAGCGTGCCCCCTGTGTGCACGTCGTGGTTGATTTTGCCGCTGGAGCGCATGGCGGCGAGCGGACTTTCCACATCGCTGCCGGCGAAAGGGGAAACCCCTTCCGTCAGGGGTTGCCTGGCCTTACGGCCGCAAGGCGTAGCCCCGATCACCCTGCCGGTGGGTATATAGTTGGAAATGCCCATAAAAGCCGTGTTGAAAGGCTGGCCGAAAATATCCCTGTAAGCGCGCGTTTCCCGGTAATAATAGTTGGAAATGTCTACGGCGATCCTGTCCACATAGTCGTCGTCGTTCCCGTACTTGGGCGCACCGAGCGCCCGGCGGCGCAAGAGATCAAACCCTTCCCAGTCCGCGCCGAGCGCGGCGTCCAATTCCGCCATCGTCATTGCCTTCTCCGCAAAAACCAGTTTTTTGACGGCGGCCAAAGAGTTGGCCGTTATGGCGAGGCCGATGCCTGTCAATACCGGCCCTACCCTGTAATGGGCGCCCCCCTGGCTTAAGTCTACGCCATTTTGCAGGCAGTCGTCAACACAGGCGGACAAAAATGGCCTTGGCGCCATTTCCGCGTGCAGCCTTTGCGCCGCTATGGACGCGGCCACCGAGTGCCTGATCAGGTTGCGGAATTGGCGGAGAAAGGCTTGCCACACTTCTTCATAGCTCTTGAAAGACGCCGCGGGGTTTTCCGCAAGGCCCATGAGTTCCCCCGTCAGACGGCTTTCCCCTTCATTCAGGGCGTACTCCAGGGCGGCGGCGAAGTTTACGTTGACGGCGGAAGTCCATTCCCCCGTCTTGCGAAAATGCGGCACCACGCAGCCGCAATTGCTCCAATCACGGGCGTCTTCCGGCTCATAACCGGCCTGCAGCAGCATCTGCGTGCCGGCCTGGTCGTTGTGGATAGCGGGAAACCCGGTGCCGGTTGCGACCAGATCGCAAACCGCCGACAAAAATTCCGGCGGGCAGTCGCTGTGAATACGCACGCTGAGGCCGGGCTGATGGGTGCGCACGCTGTCCGTGGCTTTCAGGCAAAGGTAGGACAAAGCGTTGGCGGCGTCAAACCCGTCCCGGGTCTTGCCGCCCAAAGTCAGGTTCTGGAATTGATTGTAGCCGGCGAAAAAACCCGCCGTATTGGAAGATATCGTCCAGACCCATTCCGAAAGTTTGAGCCACAGGGCTTCCACCAGCTCTTGCGCACCCTCTTCCGTTAAAGCGCCTTTTTTCAGATCGGCCTCGTAATAAGGGTACATATATTGGTCGAAACGCCCCAGATTGAGCGCCAGGGGATTTTCCGCGATGATGCCCCCCAACTGGGTAAACCAGACAAACTGCACCGCTTCGTGAAAAGAACGGGGCGGGTGTTCCGGCACGCGCCCGCACACTTTCGCTATGGCGAGAAGTTCCCGCCGCCTGCCCGCGTCCCGGCTCGCGGCCGCTTCTTCCCTGGCCTTGTCCGCGTATTTTTGCGCGAGAGCGATGATCCCGTCTGAGATGAGAATGATCGCCTTGTAAAAATCGATGCGGGGCAAATCCTCCGGCTTCGCCTGGTCGCAGGCTTCTAAGCGTTCGGCGGCCTCCTGGCGGATACC
This sequence comes from Acidaminococcales bacterium, assembly GCA_031275255.1. Lineage (GTDB taxonomy): Bacteria > Bacillota > Negativicutes > Acidaminococcales > JAISLQ01 > JAISLQ01. The sequence continues at coordinate 4,146 of JAISPA010000165.1, forward strand.
GCCGAATCCTTTCACAAAAAGAATATCCTGATAGTCCGGGGTTATCTCCCCGACGGCTTGCCGCCACTTGGAATCGTTATCAATGATCCCCGTGTCTACGGCCAGCAAAGCGGTATCTTCCGGCAAGCGGGCCAAAAAGGCTTCTTCCAGCGACTGGTTTTCCCAATAGGGAAAAATATGCGCGCGGATAAAGGCCCGGTCTTCGGCGCTGATTTCGTAAGGGTCCTGCGGGCGCTTGTCAAAAGCGTCCATCTCTTTGTCCACCCAGCGCCAGGAAAATTCCGGCGTCAAAATGCCGCTTCGCCGGAATTTGCCCGCCGTTCCCACAACAAGCTCGTCGGCGAAAATCTCCACGGCAAATTCCCGGCAAAAGTCATGGAAAGCCTGCGCCCGGCGGATGATAACCGCCTGCCCCACGGTTCTGCGGTGAGATTCCGTGAAGATGCGGGCCCTTTCGTAACAGATGGAAGGTTTGCTGTTTAAGTATCCCTGGCGCAGCCTTTCGATACGGGGAGTAACGCTCATAATCTTTTGCCTCCCGAAAATATGTTATAACGCACACAATACATTATAACATACAAAAGACAGGATAACAATGAAATTCGCCGGCGCGGCAGGGCAATTGAAAATTGCAAGTTAATTTGCCCACAATAGTTTTATCCACTTACATTAAGCCGTCCTGTAAACAACGTCGGCGGTTTTGTACCCGAACATCCTCCTTGGGTAGTTGCTCAAAAGCAACAATATTGTTTGCCACGCCCCCTTGACAAGCCTCAAGCGTTTGTGTAAAATAACCGTAAAGGTAAGTTTGCCGCCCTTACCATGCGGCGACCAAAAAAATAAATACAGCGCGAACCGGGAAGGTAACAGACTATAAATAATGTTACCTTCCGTTTTTTGTCTATCCAGTAAGTACGGGCTGTTCCGTACTTTTTTGTTTTGCCGTTTTTGCAAATGTTTTGTGCTTAAAATAAAAAAAGCGGCTCTGTTAGCGAAGGTTTCTTCTCAATAATGCAACACTCTTTATATTCTGTTACCAGCCGCCAAGGACAAACCAACGCAAACAACTTGCCGTTTGTAACCTGGGCGGAAAACAAACCTTGTGTAAAGGCAATCCCTTCGGTTTGTCAACTTCGTCATGTGGCAGGGAGCGCGGTTTGCCAAGGTCGGGTTTTGCCATGGCTTTCCGTACGCCACATTCGTACCTCCCGGCAAAAAACTTCGTCCGTGTTTGGCCTGCAATAACTGCGGGCCAAATTGCCAGGCATCGGGTATGCCGCCGCCATTGCCGGCGGGTCGGGAAATGTCGGTTTTTCGGGACTGAAGATACGGCTAACGGTACCAAAACCGCAGCGCCGGAACAGGAGAAAGGAGATTTTAATATGGATAATACGATTGCTCTGTCGATTATGGTTATATTTTGTATAGCGTTACTTATCGCTTCTTTTTATGCGAAGAAATATCAGGAAAAAAAGTCCCGGGAACGGGGAGGTGCTGCTTATCTCTTGGCTGCACGAAGTTTTGGAATATTGCTTGTGTCAGTCACCACTATAGGTTTCGCGATTGGAGCCAATACGACCACCGGTATTTCCCAAAGAGCGTATTCGATGGGTTTTTCCGGCGGCTGGTATGGATATGCATTCGTGATCGGATTGATTTTTACAGGCGTGGTGTTTGCAAAAAAATATCGGGCTTCAGGTATCGTGACTATTTCTCGAATTTATGGAGATTATTACGGAGAAGGAACCCGCTTTGTCGCCTCGATAGGGCAATTATTCATGAACTTTACACTGATGGTGGCGCAATTTGTAGGTGGAGGATCTATTATCAGCACGCTCCTGCCGGAATATTTTACATTTGGCGGCGGTATCATTATTTCAATGATTATTTTTACTCTAATTTGCCTTGCGGGGGGCATGATGAGTGCGGGAATCACCAACCTGTTAAATATTGCGATCATATATATTTCCATAATTGCATCCGCCATTATGGGCCTCAACGCTGTTGGAGGCTGGTCTGTGCTCACCGAAAAATTGCCGGCTCATTATTTCAGCCCGGTGGGTACTTTTGGCATGGGTGGTATCATAGCTTATCTTTTATTGTTCATTGTCAATGTTCCGACATCGCAGGCCGCAATTCAGATGATTCTTTCCGCAAAAGACGATATTACCGCGCGCAATGGCTATCTTATCGGCGGATTGTTGTTGTTGCTGCCATCTCTTTGCTCCGTCATTGTGGGGATGGTAGCCGCAGTTATGTTTCCCGGTTTGCAGGAAACGGCTACGGCATTACCTAAAGTCGCTACGTCATTTTCCGGCATCGTGACGGGACTAGTCTTGGCAGGCATGTGGGCGGCTATTATTTCCACCGCTTCTACAATGATTGTTTCAAATTCCACACTGCTCCTGAACGACATATTGAAACCGGTGCTCAAATGGAATATGAGTGATCAACAGGAAGTTCTTGTATCGCGCATAGCCATGATATTATGTTCTTTGCTGGTCGGTTATTTTGCACTCTACCAGCGCAGTATACTTACGGTCGTTACAGTAGGACTGGCACTCAGCGTTGGTTATTTCTTTGTCTTGTTAATTTCCTGGTATTTTCCCCAATTTGCCAAGGCCAGCACAGGAATGGCTTTGATTGGTTGTAGTTGTGTTACGTCCGCGGCATGGTTTATTGTTCCTTGGTTTGCAACCATACTACCTCATGTACTCTACCTCCAATTGATCACCTGTGGTGTCGTTTTTCTCTTAACTTTCTTGGACAGGAGACCGGCGTTTTTTTTGACGTCCAAGTACGAGGAAAAATTCGGGAGGAAATTTGTCATTCCAAAATAAAGTAACTACAGATTAAAAGACCGATTAAAAACAATAGACCTCTCCAAGAATTAATGCAATAGTTCAAAGTTGTAAATACCGCAAATCAAGGATATTCTGAGCTTGAAACGGTTGCGGCGGTTTCTGTATTTGTTGGCCGTGATTTTGAACACCTTGATTTTGGCGTT
>JAISPA010000209.1 GCA_031275255.1 Acidaminococcales bacterium
ATGTGATGATTAGATAGGCGACTCGTTCATAATTTGTTTACATCTAAAATAAACTTTCTTGAAAAAATACCTTGACAGAACAGCTCTTTTATCGGAAATAAATCCAAGGATAGCAAATATTGAATAAGGTTGACATTGTCGCGCTCATTAAAACTTTTTTCGACAAATTTCCATTTATTTTTGTCAATATTACGCATGCAATCAGGATTTGTAGGGTAAATCTTAAACAACTCGTCAAGATAATTTCTTTGATTGGCAAACTTTATGCTTAATTCTGTCCAATGATTCATTTTTTCATTTTTTAAGTCCTCCTGCGTCAAAGAAATGGGTATATTGGCCTATGTTAACAATAATATTCGTCTTTCAAACTTGACAAAACTATTTCGCGCAAAGTGGAAACATATAATTTCGCTATAAATTCCGGCATCATCCTATTTTTGCAAAGAACCATAAAACTATCCTGAATCTTGTAGGCCGCTTTTTTGAAAGCATCTGCTCAATTATTGTTTTTACCAAAAATGAAAAATGGCCACTATAAAAAGCATAGGAAATTGAACCGATGCCATCAATGATTTTAGCGAGTTTTTCATCTCGCCGTTTTAAATCATCAATACATCTGCGGCCAGGTTTTATTACAGATTTTGCGTCCATCCAAAAGCGCCTTTCATCTGCCTTTTTCGCAAACCAGCCCGTTTCGCCCTCAACAAAATGTTCAGCGGCCCCTTAACCGGCGCTCCATTGCCGCTTTGCGGAAAATCCATACCAATTACGTGTTTTCGGGTTTTTGGGCGCCTTAGTTGATATGGCCAACCTTCGCAATCAAGATTTTACGATCTGTCAGCGATCTGTTTTTTTATTTCAACGATAAACTCCTCAATGTCCCGCTGCCCGATATCGCCTTTTTTGCGTTCCCTCACCGAAACCATGCCGGTTTCATCTTCTTTGTCGCCGACAATCAGCATGTAAGGCACTTTTTGCATCTGGGCGTCCCGGATTTTGTAGCCGATTTTCTCGTTGCGCTCATCAAGATAAACGCGGATGCTTTCGGCGGCCAATCTCTGACGCAGCTTCTCCGCGTATTCAATATTCCGCTCAGTAATCGGCAATACGCGTACCTGTTTGGGCGCGAGCCATACCGGAAAGGAACCGGCGTAATGCTCGATAAGTATGCCGATAAACCGCTCCATACTGCCGTAAAGCGCGCGATGAATCATCACCGGGCGATGTTTCTGCCCGTCTTCGCCTGTATAGGTCAAATCAAATTTTTCCGGCATCTGCATATCAAGCTGAATGGTGCCGCATTGCCAGGTGCGTTCCAGCGAATCCCGCAAATGAAAATCGATCTTGGGACCGTAAAAAGCGCCGTCGCCCGGATTTACCTTGTAATTCAAGCCGTATTCCTCCATAGCGCCGCGCAAAGCCTGGGTGGCCAATTCCCACACCGCGTCGTCGCCCATGGCCTTTTCCGGTTTAGTGCTAAGTTCCACATTGTATTTCAGCCCATACACGCTATAAAGCCGGTCGAAAAGTTTTATAACATTTTTAATTTCATCTTTTATCTGGCCTGGCGTCATAAAAATATGCGCATCATCCTGAGTGAAAGACCGCACCCGCATCAGACCGTGCAACGCGCCGGACAATTCGTGCCTGTGTACCTGCCCCAGTTCAAACATGCGGACAGGCAAATCGCGATAACTGTGATGCCGCGAACGGTACACCAATATACAGCCAGGGCAGTTCATAGGTTTAATCGCGTAAGGTTCTTCGTCTATGGTGGTAAAATACATATTATCCCGATAATGATCCCAATGTCCCGATCTCACCCATAATTCCCGCGTCAGGATGATCGGCGTCTTTATTTCGTCATAGCCGAATTCAAAATGAAATTTGCGGGAAATAGCCTCGATCTGGTTTCTGATAACCATGCCGTTGGGATGAAAGAAAGGGAACCCCGGCCCCTCGTCCTGCAGGCTGAACAGATCAAGTTCCCGCCCGAGTTTCCGGTGGTCGCGCCGGGCGGCCTCTTCCAGCATACGCAAATAGCTGTCCAATTTGCTCTTTTCAGCGAAAGCCGTGCCGTAAATTCTTTGCAGCATCTTGTTTTTCTCGTCGCCCCGCCAATAAGCGCCGGCAATGCTTTGCAGCTTTAAGGCTTTTACCGCGCCGGTAGAGGGCGCGTGCGGCCCGGCGCACAAATCAGTGAATTCGCCCTGTCGGTACACGCTTATTTTCTCTTCCTGCGCCAATTGGTTTATTATCTCCAGTTTGTATGTTTCGCCCATCTGGGTGAACAGAGCGAGTGCCGCGCCGCGTTCCACGATTTCGCGCCGGAGAGGATAAGCCGCTTTTACTATAGCGGCCATTTCCTTTTCAATAAGAGCCAAATCATCGGGCGTAAAAACATGCTCGCTGTCAAAATCATAATAAAACCCGTTATTGATCGCGGGGCCGATCGCCAATTTAGTCGTAGGGAAAAGCCGTTTGACCGCCTGCGCCATGATATGCGCCGCCGTATGCCGCAAAGCGAAAAGCCCTTCGGCGTCATCGTCCGTGAACAACTGCAGCTCACAGTCTTCCTCAATTTTTTCGTTGAGATCGACATTGCCGCCGTTCACCTTGGCCGCCAGAACACGCCGGGCGAGCCGGGGGTTTTTACGCGCCGCTATTTCCAGTACGGTAAGCCCTTTTTCAACTTCCAGCGCGGCGCCGGAATCTTGCCGGTCCCGGATTTTTATCCTGTCTTTTTCCATAACATAAAGCCTCCCAAAGAACAATTTTCCTGTACTGAATACTTATACTGCTCCCCGGC
>JAISPA010000246.1 GCA_031275255.1 Acidaminococcales bacterium
ATACAATCATAGCAGTCGTCCTGCCGCTGGGCGCCATACTTTTGACTTCGCTTATCGGCACCATGTCCAAGCCCATCGGGCTTGACAACCTGACTTTTGAAAACTGGAAGCCGGTCATCGCCAGCGACCAGTATCTGACGCCGATCGTCAACAGCCTGCTGTACGGCGTGGCGGCGGCGACAATCGGCACCGTACTGGCGATATTCATATCCTATCTTTTGGTAAAAACGACGGCCAAAGGCCGGCAGCTGCCGGATTTACTGGTTACGGCCGGCGGCGCGGCCCCCAGCATAGTGATAGCGCTGGCGCTCATCATCGCTTTTTCCGGCAAATTTGTCATCAATCTGTATTCTACCGCGAGCGTATTGGTAATCGCTTATCTTGTCAAATATATGACCATGGCCGTCCGCACGATCGCCGCCTCACTCAGTCAGGTACATTCTTCGCTGGAGGAGGCGGCGCTAAGTTCGGGCGCCGGCTGGCTGCGCGCCTGCAAGGATATAATTCTGCCGCTGGTCGCTCCGTCGGTAGTGGCGGGCTGGTTCTTGATTTTCATGCCGTCTTTTTACGAATTGACCATGTCCATCCTGCTTTACGGTTCGGAGACCAAGACGATCGGCGTCCTTTTGTATGAACTGCAGACTTACGCGGACACGCAGAACGCTTCCGTCTTGTCGGTGCTCATTCTGACGATTGTGTTGATCGGCAATATCATCCTGAACAAGGCCAGCAAAGGCAACATCGGCATATAAAGCCGCCCGGCGCGGGGCTGGTTCAAGGGCCAAAACGCGGCGGAGAATCCGCCCCCGGACGGGTATTGAATGGCAGTGTGGACACGCCATAGTATTTCAGAAGGCGAGGGACTATTTTGGCGCAGGTAAAGATAGAACATGTGGGCAAAAAGTTTGGCGAGGTAACCGCCGTAGATGATTTTTCCGTGGAAATCAGCGACGGGGAGTTTGTTTCCATACTCGGGCCTTCCGGCTGCGGCAAAACCACCATGCTGCGGATGATCGCGGGGTTTGAGCGCGCGACCGGCGGGAATATCTACATCGGCGACCGATTGGTCTCCTCCGCCGGCGGCCGTATATTCGTCCCGCCGGAAAAGCGCGGTATCGGCATGGTGTTCCAGTCTTACGCCGTCTGGCCGCACATGACGGTATTTGAAAACGTCGCTTATCCGCTGAAAATCCAAAAGAAAAGCAAGGAAGAAATCCGGCGGCGGACGGAAGAAGTCATAGAACTGGTGCATCTTACGCCCTATATTTCAAGATATCCGCATCAGCTCTCCGGCGGCCAGCAGCAGAGGGTAGCGCTCGGGCGCGCCCTGGTGGCCGAACCCGCCCTGCTTCTTCTGGACGAGCCTTTGTCCAACCTTGACGCCAAACTGCGCGAAAGCATGCGGTTCGAGATAAAGTCTTTGCAGGAAAAAACCGGCGTTACCGTTGTCTATGTAACCCACGACCAGGCTGAGGCCATGGCCATGTCCGACCGGATAGTGGTCATGTACAGCGGCGTCATTCAGCAAATCGACCGCCCGATCAGGATTTATGAAAAACCGGCCAACAAGGTGGTCGCGGATTTTATCGGGCTGGTGAATTTCATCGGCGCGGCGGTGGAAAACAATGTGGCGCATATTCACGATCTTCGCTGCGAAATCAGCAACGAGGCGGGTATAACGGGCAAAGCGCTGGCGGCGGTGCGGCCGGAACACATCAAGATAAGCAAAACCGCGCGGCCGGACTCCCTGACCGGCCGGCTCACGCATAAGGTTTATCTGGGCGACTCGGTGGATTACCGGGTGCAAATCGGCGGGGACGAGCTGCGCATCATCAACAAGGCCACGCATTTTGAGGAATTTACCGCCGGCGAAGAGGTTTACGTCAATTTTAAAAAGCTGATGGTGTTTAAGCCGGATTGAACGGAGGCGGGGCGGTTTTTTTTACCCCGCCCGGGGGGAAATGCCGTTTTATTTACTGAAAGCGCGCCTTATATCCCCTTGCTTTAGCTAGGCGGATATAAGGCGCGGGTTCCTTTTTGTTTTAAAATTTATTAGCAATTTTGGCAGCTCCGTTAATTGGCCGAAAAGGGCCGGTGAAGAATTCACCGGCCCTTTTGCGCGGCGGAAGCAGCGTATTCAGCGGTCAAGCCGGTCGGAAAACTGGACTATGAGCGCGACGCTCAGGTAAATGGCGCCCGATAGGGAAAACAGGGCAAGCCAGGCCGGGTCTATGTTCAAAGCCTTATGGTCAAGATAATATTCGGTGATTTTCAACGCCCAAACGGTTATAACCAAGGTAAAAACACTTATACATTCGCGCCTTACCGCCATTTTCCAGGAAAAGGGCAGGTCGGGTTTGCGCCAGAGCGAAAGATCGGGGAAGAATATCGGAGTCCGTTTTGCCCATTCTTCGTATTCCTGGCCGAACTTTTCCCGCAAAAAACTTTCTTCGGCAAAAATAATGCGTTCGTGGTAGAGGGCGAACACCGGCAAATATAGAACAAGCAGCCAGAAATGCCGGACAAACAGCACAGGCGCGAGAAAGGTAAAAAAGTTGCCAAAATACACCGGGTTGCGCATGATCGAATACATGCCGCTGGTATTCAGGCGTTCGGCGTAAGGATGGCTGGTGCCGCGCCCGGAGGTCATATAGGGGACAAAGGCCACGGCCGCGATCCTGATCAGTATGCCGGCAAACCCCACCAAAAGGCAGATGATGGCCCAGCGGGCGTCGTCAAAATGGCCGCCGCGCGCGGAATGGCTGAAATATTGCGTGGCGAAGGTCGCGCCAAGGAAAATAAGCGGCAGATAACCCCGCCAGCGAAAAAGGAAAAGGCCGGACTGTTTGAATTTTTCGTCGATCAGCATTGTTCCCACCTTTTTTCGTAATTATCTTATCAAAAATATTATATTTAAAAAATACGCTTCTTGCAACCGCCTTGTACGGGGATTCATTGGGCGGGCAAAGCGGCGCCCGCCGGATGCCGGATGCGTCCGCGCCGAAATAATCCATCCCCGTTGTTTTTCCCCATGCTCATAAGACGGTGGCCGCGTCCGCGCCGAAACAATACTGTTCCCCGGATAGAATCGCGGCATCTCTGCGATTGCTTTGCCGCGCGGGCGAGGCCGGACACCAGCCGTTTGCGGCGTGTCCGGCAGTTATCCATCCTTGGATTGCACAGGCCTCGCCCCTACGAATATTGCCTGCTGCTCTATAACACCTAAAAGCTTACCAAACGCTGGCCTTTTTCCCGCCGGGCGGTGTTGCAAAGCCTTGCCGGACCTTTGAAGGCCATGGACGGCCAAATGCAGAATGCGCCAA
>JAISPA010000005.1 GCA_031275255.1 Acidaminococcales bacterium
CGGACTTTTTTTACCCGCCGGTTTGCGCCGTCTGCGGCGAAACAGTCGAAGACAGCGGCCGGTTGTGCGACCGCTGCCGCGCTCAGGCGGCTCACGCCCGCGCCTATACGGCGCGCGAAGCCGGATTTATGCACATAGACGGAGTGCTGGCGCTGGCGCGTTATCGGGGCGGGCTGCAAACACTGCTGCATAAGGTTAAATTCTCCGGGCAAAAGGAACTGCTGCCGCTTTTGGCCGGAGAATTTGAGTTTTTATGGGAAATGTCAGGAAAAGCCGGCCTCGGAAAATTGCTGGGAACTTACGGCGGCGGCGTCGCCGTGATCCCCGTTCCGACGGATGAGCAAAGGCTGCTGGCGCGCGGCTGCGATTTGCCCAAAGTGATTTTTCAAGCCTTAGGCCGCCGCCCCAACTACGCCTGGCGGGAATGCCTGAAAAGATGCGCGGTCAAACGGCCGCAATACGAACTTACCGGGCTGCAGCGCCGCAACAACATGGCCGGCGCGGTAGCAGCGGAATATTTGCCGGAGGAGGGCGTACTGCTGATCGTTGACGACATATTGACCACCGGGGCAACGCTTTGCGAGTGCGCGCGGGCCCTCAGGGCGGCGGGCGGCGAAAAGAAAATCATCTTGGGCCTGGCTTTGGCCAGCGATGCGCAAAACCCCGCGCTGGACTGACGCGGGGTATTAGGGCGGCGGATTAAGCCGCCGCCCAGATATTGTCGGGCTAAACAGGTTGTTTTCGGCGCCCGGCAAGGCGGATTAATGCCCTAAGGCGCTGACAAGCGCCTTGATCACCTCCGGGTCAAAGGCCGCGCCGGACTGATCGGAAACCTCCCGCAGGGCCGCTTTGGCGGTTTTAGGCCAGTTGCCGGCACAGGGATTGACACTGTCGTAACAGTCGGCCACGCCGATAATCCGTGCGCTCAACGGTATATTGGCCCCTTTCAGGCGTTTGGGGAAACCTTTGCCGTCCCATCTTTCGTGATGGGAGCGGACGAAAAGGGCGACGTTTTGAAAACCCGGTTCGTTTTCCAGCATGTTCGCGCCCAGGTTGCAATGGCTCTTGTACAAGCTGACCTCACGCGTATAAACGCAGGGCAGCCTTCTTAAAAGCTCGTTAGGCAGGGCGATTTTTCCTATATCGTGCAGCAGGGCGGCGGCCCTGAGCACGCTTATTTCCTTGGGTGACAGGCCCATTTTGGCGCCTATGCTGACGGCGTAATTGGCTACCTGTATGCTGTGGTTGTACACGGTCTTGTTTTTAACGCGCAAACGGTCAAGCCAAGTGAAGGCGACGGCGTTTACAGAACCTTCTTCTTCCAGGGCCAGGGTTTGTTCAATAAATATATTGGACAAGAAAATCGTCCTTTCCGGCAAAAATATGCAAGCTGCCCACAAAAACGCGCCGGCGCCGGGAGTATCCGGAGAGCGGCGGTCTGTACCGTGTTTTTCGCCTGTAGTCGAGTCCATACTGGACTTATGAAAGCCAGGGACGGCTGAATGCCGAATTTGCCATGAATGACAAAAATCCGGCGCGCCCTTTGGAACCCGCCCGTTAAAGAAGAATAAGCAAAATGCCGGCCATTCTTGGTCTTCAGAGACAGGGGGCTTAGGGCGGACTCGTCCTGGAAAGAGCAAGTTCTGCTTGCCGAAGGGGGCTGGTTCTGTGTTAAATGTAAAACTCTATTTTTAGACGACACCGCTAAAAATAAAAAAATTTTAGCTTGACAAAACGATTTTTTTGTATAATAAAAACCCAGGTGCGAAAGAAGATATACGGGCGGTACTTGAAGTTTAGCAGATTTCGGCAAAATATTCAAATAGGAAAAAAGGCCCATTTTTTGCCGGCCGGAAAAAAATATGATAAAACATTTAATTTATGACGGCTTTTACACGATATTATGAGTAAGAAGTTTATTTTTATATGCCAAATTAAGTTAAGAGGTGGCAAATTATGAATATCCAATCGACCGATCTGCTGCGCGGTTTGTCAGCTTATAAAAACCAGGCGGTTCAGCCAAAGCGCTCGGAGGCTGAAAACAAAAAGAACGTTAACATGCAGCCGGACGAGGTGATACTTTCCAACCGCAGCGCGGAAATGAACTCGACCATGAAGCAAATCCGCGACACGATAGATTTGCGCCAGGAATTGGTGGAACAAATAAAGACGAGTCTGCGGGACGGCAGTTATTATGTCGGCGCGGAAGAGATTGCCGACAAGATTATTGAAGCCTCAAAGGTTGAGCTTTGATGGATGCGGCCTGGGAAGAGATGATCGGACTGCTTGAGGGCATGTCCGAATATTATCTGGAAATGATCGGCCTGGCTGAGGAAAAGCGCGACGCGCTGGTCAACGCCCAGGCCGATAAAATCAGCAAGATCATCGCGCAGGAAGAGGCGCTGATCGGGCAAATAGGAGCGCTCGAAAACAAAAGGATCGGCTTGGTCAGGCGGATTGCGGCGGAAAGCGGCTGGACCGACCAAAAGATCAAACTTTTGTATCTGGTGGAAAGAGCGCCGGACAAATTCGCGGAACGCATGAAACAAACCGGCCATAAATTGGCTGATATTGTCATGCGTATCGCCATGTTAAACGGAATTAACAACAATCTCCTGAAACAGGCCATGCATATTGTCGAATACAATATCAACATCCTGTCGCGGGCGCAGGCGGCGCCCGTTTATGAAGCCGGCGGCGGACATCAGCGTCAGGACGGCAAGGGCGATCTCCGGCTGGGCGTTTTGGACAGGAAAGCATGACCTTTATCGTTTGACCCTGATTGCTTAATCGGCTGCCCGGGCGCCTTGCGCCAGCGGGAATATTAGTGTCCTGCCGTTAATGATGGAAAAAGGAGAATCAACATGTTATCAGCTTTTACCGGGCTAAACACCTCCAAACTGGGGCTTATGTCGCATCAGAGCGCGCTCTACACGACCGGTCATAACATCGCCAACGCGGACACCTCAGGCTATTCGCGCCAGCTGGTTACCAAGGCCACCATGCCGTCCATCGACGTTAACGGCGCGCTCGGCCGTTATTGGGTCGGGACCGGCGTAGACGTTCAGTCCGTAAACCGCGCGCGCGATTTTCTGGTTGACCGTCAGCTCTGGAAACAGACGGCGACCAACGCTTATTATTCCAACCTCAACTCCGTACAGTCGACGATGGAGACCATTTTCACCGAGCCTTCGGACACCAATTTTCAGACCGGGCTCGACAACTTTTGGACGGCGGTGCAAAACGTGGCGTCCAACCCCGGCGATACGGCCACCAGGACCACCATGCTGCAGTCGGCGGTGGATCTGGTCGACAAGATAAAGACGGCGACCAAGCAGCTGGGCGATCAGGTAGTGGACATAAACGACAACATTAAAAAAAGCGTTGACAGGATAAATCAGATAAATACGGAAATACTCTCGCTCAACAAGCAAATCGCCCTGTCGGAGGTCAACGGCGCCAAGGCCAACGACCTGCGCGACAAGCGCGACCTCTTGATTGACGAATTGTCGCAGTACGCCCGGGTCAACGTAACCGAGGACAAGCGGGGCAATTACACGGTAACGCTGGACGGGCAGGTAGTGGTCGACGCCCTGTCCACCACCAGGCTGGAAGTATATGAAAACAAAAATACGCAAATTTATCAGCGTTACGGCTACCAGACCCTCAGCGTCAGGGTGGCGACCGTCCCGCCGGTGCCGCTTAAATTTACGGACGGTTCGATCGCCGGGCTGATAGAAGCGAGGGACTCGGACAGGCAAGGCGTGTTGTCAAAACTGAATATGCTCAATGACATTTCCCAGGCGCTGCTTTGCGATTTTAACCAAATACACAAAGAAGGCTTGGGGCTTGACAATTCTACCGGTCTTAATTTTTTCGGCGAGCAGGACGTGCAATACGCTGCCATAGAGTCAACGCTTGCCGTAGACCCGGCGACCGGCCTTGCCATAACGGCGGGGACCAACCCCGTGACCGGGCTGGCCATAGCCTCCGCCGCCGGGTTTGATCCGGTCGTGAGCGGCGCGAACAACAGCGAGCGCAATTGGATATATTATCTGAAAGTAAACGAAATATTCTCCGACCCGACCAGCGGCCTCGAAAAAATCGCGGCCAAGACCCTGGCCGGCAACCTTGAAGTAACCTTGTCCACCAGCAACCGGGACAACACCATTGCGCCGACCAATACGAGCTACATACCGCCCCAGGCCAGCGCTATTTTCGTCGGCGAGTCGCAGATCGTCTTCAAAGGCCCGTCCAAACAGGATATTCAGATAAGGGTTGACAACGTAACGGTGGACGGATTTATCGACCAGGCCAGTTACACGCTGGACGGCGGCGCGACCTGGCTGACCGCCGACTGTACGAGCGACACCGGTCGTTCCGTACTCAAACTGCAGGGCACGTCGCCCTTCGAGTACGACATCGAAGTCGCCGTGGACCCCAAGACGGACGAAAATACCCTGAACGCCGGCGACACTTACGACCTGGTTCTTTACCCTTCGACCGGCGGTTCCGCCCAGCTTGTCAATACCGCCTACACGCGTTTTGAGAGCCGCAACCAGTACACTTTCACCATCGCCGACACGGCCGTTGACGCGACCGGCCGGGTCACCGCCGTGAAACTTTCCCTTGACGGCACGACTGAATACGCCACTTATACCGTAGGACCGATTGAGCCCTCGGCCGACGGCAAGGGCAATGTTTTTACCATCTCCGGCGTCCTGCCCGACGGCAACGCCTTTACTTTCGAACTGGAGATCAAGGACGACCTTGGCAACGTGGGAGATACGGATATCGCCAAAGCAGACAAATATGTCTTTAAAATGCCGCCGAGCGAGGCGGCCAGCGACAATGCCGTGCGGCTGTCGCAGTTTCTGAAATACGGCGCCGACGACGAAGCGGTAACCAAACATTCCATGTACATGGGCGACGCAGCCTACACGCCCGCCTTGGCTGCCCGCTCAATCGACGAAGAATACAACGACGGGCTGGGCGCGCTGGGCGTGCAGACCCAGGCCAGCTACAGCATGTGGATGAACCAGACTACCCTGGTGGAGCAGATAACCACCGTGCGCGCCAACTATAAAGACGTGAGCCTTGACGAGGAAATGACCAATATGATCATGTACCAAAAGGGCTACAATTCCAACGCGCGTATGCTGACCGCCATGGACGAGATGCTGGAC
>JAISPA010000034.1 GCA_031275255.1 Acidaminococcales bacterium
CCTGTTCATCCAAAGGGTAAACGGCGTGGGGCACTACACGGTGGCCAGAGTTCGGGCGGCCACCGCCGCCCAGGTGAACGTCTACGTGGACGGCGTGTTGATGAACCTCAACGGCGATGCGGCGGTCAACCTCTCCACCATCCCGGTGGAGAATGTGGAGCGGGTGGAAGTGTACCGGGGCTACGTCCCGGCTCGCTTTTCCGGCTCGCCCATCGGCGGGGTGATCAATATTGTAACCAAGAAGCCGTCCAAACCCGGCTGGTACATCTCGGAGGGCTTCCGCTCCTACGGCGGCTACCGGGGCAGTTACGAATACACCACCCCTCTCGGTCAAGGGACGCTGCTGCTCGGCTACAACCGCGAAGTCTGGACCGGCGACTTCCCGATGTGGGTAAGACAGGGCGGCTATACCAGAGAACGCGTTCTTGACGCGCCCGGCAACAACTACCGCAACAGCGACGTTCTGGTCAAATGGCAGGACGAAAACTGGACGGTCAAATTCGCCTGGAAAAAGAACTGGGAATACCTGCCGTGGGCTTTAGGAAGAGATTTGCCGGAGACTGTGATAGACGCCTACGCGACCGGCGAGCGCAACCGGCAGCTGCAGGTTACGCAGACCGAACTGCAGATCGGGCGGCGGGACACGGTGGGCGGCCTCGACTGGGGTTGGAAAGCCTATTACCTCAACTCGGAGAAACGCGCCCGCTACCCATGGCTGATGTCTAATCCTCCCGGCATGCCCATATTCCCCGGCGAACAGTGGAGCGACTACGACTCCAAGAAATGGGGTCTCAACCTCAACGGCGCCATGAAAATGGGCGAAAACCACTTGGTGGAAATGAATTTCGACTACAGCCGCGAATCCATGGACGCCAACGGCAGCGACTGGGACTGGTGGGATCAAAACTCTTACTACGCCCAGGCCCAGGGCAGGAAGTACCTGCGCAACTACAACATCAAAGAATACCACCTGTCCCTGCAGGACACCGTCAAGCTCAACAGTGCCGGCGACTTCAAGCTGACCCTCATGCTCAAGGCCGACAAGGTGGACATGGGCGCGGGACTGGATGCAAGACTGAAGGACGACCTCCGCTGGATGTATTCGGGCGGCATGGGACTAAGAAAAGACTTCGGCGACGCCTGGACGCTGAAAACCACCTGGGGCACCTACAACCGCCACCCCAACTTCTACGAGATTTTCGGCGACGGGGCGAACATAAAGCCCAATACCGACGTAAACAACGCCTGGGGCAGAGGGAAAGCCAGCACCTGGGAAACCGGCACGCAGTTTGACTTCAGCGTCAACTGGAAAGGCCAGACGCTTGGGGCCAAGGCCAACGTCATACTCACCTGGTTCCGGCGCGAAGCGGAAAACGAACTGTTCCTGTATGTACCACCGATGCAGGGCGCCATGGCTACCTACCTGCCCATACTCGGCAGCAAGGCGCACGGCGTGGAACTGGGGACAAACCTCAACTGGAAGCGGGTCAACCTGAATCTGGCCGCGACCAGGACGACGGCGCGCTACCACAACTCGGCGCTCAACAATAACCTCCGCAAGACCTTTACCCCTGAGTGGGTGGTGAGTGCGCGGCTGGACTATACTTTGCCGGGCGACAAGCTCAACCTGTTCGCCGAATACTACTATGTGGGCGAGCAGATAGTATATCCGGGTACCATGCTTGACGCTATCGGCACGATAAACCTCGGCGCGAAATACTCTTTCGGTAAAGGCTTCAAGTTCAGCCTCGGCGTCAACGACGTCTTGAACAAAGGCTATGAGCAACGTGTGCGATGGAGCGACGGCTACAAATTTAATTCACCATATGCATTGCCAGGCCGCATATACTACGCGACGCTGGAGTATAAGTTTTAGATTTTAAAAAGAAATGGATTAAATACAATGGCTATTAGTTTTACAAAATTGGCTTATGGAAATAGCAACGATAATTATGCAAATGGGGTAATTGACCAGATCAGCGACAACGCCGCATCCCCGACCATTGACTTGGCGGTGGTAACCGGCCTGCCCTTTGACCCTCAAAACCCAGAGCCGCTCGGCGGTGATCCAAGGGTACTCGGCTTTACCGACGGCTCCGGCAACGAGCGGGCTTTGGTAATCAACTACAACTACAGCGGTTGGGATCCCGGCACGGCGGAATTTGGCATCTTCGATCCCTCGACCACTCCTTGGACATCCGTCGCTGTCAGGACCAACACCCAATGGTCGAAACTCACCAATCCTTACGGCATCGCCCGTCTCGACAACGCGAACATGTTTGTGGCGGACTATGACGGCGGACTGATCGACAAAATCACCTTGACCAATTACGCGGAAGTGCTGACCGGCGGCAACGCTTTTTACACCTTCCCGGTCGTTTCCGGCAACACTGCTCACTGTGCCGGTATCGGGGTGTACGATGGTAAAATCGTCGCCCTCTTTAACCAGGGTCAGGGCTACAGTTCCTACATTGCCTCCACCTTGGCGATCATCAACCCGAGCGACGGCAGCGCAGTTTACCTTGGACCGACCAGCAATAACCCCAACGCGTCCGGCCTCGGGGCAAACGCCTTAGGGCTGACCGTTGACGGCGGCTACGCCTATGTGTCAAGCTACGGCGGCCCGCAGCAGGGCGGCGGCAATGCAGCTTCCAAAGTGGAAGCGGTAAACCTCAGCAATTTGACCATTGTCGGGACAACCAGTTCCTCGGCTGGAGACTTGGGCGACTTTGTCAGCACAGCGGTCAACGGGACGGACGCCTATGTCCTGCGCGCCAGTTATACCGCATCTTATGACCAATATGATTACAAAATTTACAAAACAACCACAGCCGATTTACAGGCAGGAACAGTTGATTTGACGGATTATTTTTTGCTTGGACAGGAACCGCCCAACGCCGGCGACGAAAGTTACCCGGGCGTAACCTGGCTGCTGGCCTATGCCAACGGCCGCCTGTGGGCGGTGCTGGGCGACCGCATAGCGGGCATCGACCCCGCGACTCCCGGCATAGACTGGCAGCGAGTCGCCTACACCGACACCTCGACCACGCCGGCTACGGCGAACACGCTCGGCTACTACTCTACCCAGACGCCCCCCATTGCCGACCACATCAACACCGCCGCCGTCGTGCAGACCAACGTGCCCGCGCCGACAGTAACCCGCGGCGTTACCAGAGGCGCTCCCGCCGCTCCGTCTTACAGCGTGAGCAACCGCGGCGCGCAGCACCCGGCCTTTATCTCCCGCACGCCGGAAGCGCTTGCCCTGCGCAAGAAACTCATTGAGGAATGGAAAAAGAACAAGAAATAAGGCGGCCCCCAAAGACCACCCACGCCGGTAGGCGCGCGTAATCGCGCCCTTGCGCGCGGCGGGCTTTTGCGGCCCGCCGCGCGTCGGCGTTTTTTCCGGGCCGGCCGGAAAGGGCGGGATGCTGCGTTTTCCTTCTTTTTCCGGTTTTCCCGGCTGCGGCTGTTTTCGATTTCCCGCCGTGCCTCTGGCTCGCGGCGCGCCGTCTCCTTCCCCCCGTCGTTGCGCTAAATACATAGTTGCGACTGGAATTCGTTTACTATGGCGAATATAGTTCATAACCAATTGCTATGAACCTGCAGCTGCGACCGTGATGCGTTTATCGTTGTGAACATAGTTCATGGCCAATTGCGATGAGCGAAGCGACGCGACAATCCAGAAAAACATGGCAAAGCATGGATTGCTTCCCGCCGCGCCTTTGGCTCGCGGCTCGCCGTCTCCTTCCCCGTCTTTGCGAGGAGCGAAGCGACGCGGCAATCCAGAAAAATACGTCCAAAGCTGGATTGCTTCCCGCCGCGCCTCTGGCTCGCGGTCGCAATGACGGAGAGAAAAAAGGCCGCAACGGCAGCGAGAAAGACGCAATTGGCCGGGTGGATAACTGTGTACTGCCGCCGCGTCTATAGGTGGCGACGCGTCGTCGTTCTTCCCCCGTCGTTGCTCCAATACATAGTTGCGACTGGAATTCGTAACAATGACGGCAAGAAAAAAGGCCGCGATTGGTCATGAACATAGTTCACCACGGTAAACGAATCCCGGACGCGGCTATGAATTCATAGCATGACGGAACCGAAGTGTTTCACCCGCGACGGCGTAACCACAGGCGCGGGCGGCACTACATCAAAGGAGGGAAACAAAAATGACGGCAGCTAACGACAACGCCGATCTTAGGGCAAGCCTCTTGAAAAACAAAGAAGAGACCGCCCGCCTGCAAGCGGACAAAGCCGACGCCCTGCAGGATGTGGCGGTATACAACAAGGCGCTGGCCAAGGCCAGAAAGCAAAAAGCGGAAGGAAAAACTGAGGATGACGCTTCGCCGCCGCTTGACGTGGAAGCGGCTAAAAGTCATATCAGGAAAAGCGCGCAAAAAGCCATAGACCTGGCGGCATCCATTGCGCAGCTGGAGAAGGACGCCGCGCGGCTGGAACTGGAGCTTTGCGCGGACAGCCAGCCCAAGCCGGGGGAGAAAAGCCCAGGCGCTCCGGCAGAAGCTGCGAAACCGGCCGCACAGGCGGCAGACCCGCAGACCGCCGCGCAATCTATTGCCCCGGCACAAGCGTCGGGGGTCGGCGCGCAAAACAGCCCGCAAGTTCCAGGCTCGGCCCCGGAGCGGGTAACCGTGCTGTTTCTGGCGGCCAACGCCCTAAAGAACCAGATGCTCGACATAGACGCCGAGGCCCGTGCTATACAGGAGAACATTACCAAGTCTGCGCACCGCGACTGTATAAACTTCGTTACCCGCTGGGCGACCCATCCGCTCGACATATTGCAGGCCATCAACGAAACCAGCCCGCGCCTGGTGCATTTCAGCGGGCACGGCTCGGAAAACGACGAACTGATTTTGCAGGGGGACGACGGCCAGCCGAAAAGGGTGAGCCTGTCGGCCATAGTGGAGGTGATGATGAGCGCCGCCGACGTCATAAGGATGGTGTTCTTCAATGTTTGTTTCTCCGACGACGAGGCGAAAGCGGTGGTCAGGTACGTGGACGCGGCCATAGGCATGAAGACGGCGATCGGGGACGAGGCGGCGCGGGTGTTCGCGGCGCAGTTTTATTCGGCGGCGGGGTTCGGCAAGTCCCTGAAAACTTCCTTCGAGCAGGCCAAAGCGGCGCTGATGCTGGAAGGGATAGCGGAGGAGAACACGCCGCTCCTGTTCGTCCGGGAGGGAATGGACCCGGCGCGGATGACGCTGGTGAAGGAGTAGGCACCTCCATAATTGCGATGAGCCGCAGCGAGAGGCAATGCGACAATCCAGAAGTAATACGTCTAAGACTGGATTGCTTCGCCTGCGGCTCGCGAAGTCCAGGGATGGACGAGTACCGAACGCGCCACGGATGGCAAGCGTTTGGCCAAAGACGGCATAAAAAAAGGCCGCAATTGGCCATGAACTATGTTCACTACGGTAAACGAATCCCGATTGTAACTATGTATCATAGCAAGGAAAAAACGCGGCGAGAGTCTATCCCTCACCGCGTCCAATGTCCGCCATGGTCATTTGCTTTCCTCAAGCATAGCGCGCAGCCGCGCGAGTTCCGCATCTTTTTGAGCAAGCGCGGCGTCCTTTTCCTTAAGCACGGCGTCCTTTTGAGCGAGCGCCGCTCGGTTCTCCGCGACGACGCCCTGCCACTTCGCGTCGTTTTCCTCTACCGCTTCGCGCCGGGCGTTAGCCAAAGCCGACGCCTCGTTGCGCCGCGCGTCGGAACGCATGCGCTCCAAGGGCCTGAATTCTTCCTCTGCCGTAACGCTAATGTCCGCCATGGTTATTTGCTTTCTTTGAGCATGGCGCGCAGCCGCGCAATCTCTGCGTCCTTTTCCGCGACGACGCCTTGCCACTTTACGTCCTTCTCTGCAAGCGCCGTGTCTTTTTCCTTAACAACGCCCTGCCACTTCGCGTCGTTTTCCTCTACCGCTTCGCGCCGGGCGTTAGCCAAAGCCGACGCCTCGTTGCGTCTCGCGTCGGAACGCATGCGCTCCAAGGTCCTGAATTCTTCCTCGGCCGTAACGCTGCGGTACGCCCCTATCGCCTGCTGCATAACCGGCACCTCCAATTCTTCTATTTGCCGCAATTCTTCCTCCGTGTCCGCGTCAAACAGTTTGAGCCAAAGCTCTAACGCGTTGTCTGCATTGACCTTTCCCGGCAGCTTCGGCAGTTCGTAATACTGCAGGGACATTCTGTCCGTCAGCAGTGTATGCCGCGTAACTTCAAGCGCCTGAAACTCGCTGCGATACTCCCGGCAGGCAAACATCCTGAACGCCACAATGCTTATGATAACAACCCGCGGGAGTTCAATGTAGGCGTCCCCCTCCCCGAGAGAGGTGGAATACTCACGCGCCCAATGAAAAAGGGTGCGCTCCGGGAAGTCGTTTTCGTCCCTGACCTGTATTTCCAAATCCACCCTTTGCCCGTCTACCGTCATATTGATGTCAAGACGGCAGAATTTGTCGCCGATCGCTTCCGGCGGCATTTCCGGGTTGGTTATCGCAAATTTCCCGATGCTGCCGTATTGTACGCCGAGCAGTTCCGCGGCGAGCCTTTTCAGCAAATCGGGGTTTTTCACAAAAAGCATTTTAAACAGGGTATCATTTTTAAATGTGTATTCAAGCTTTGCCACAGAAAGACTCCTTTATGTATATTATAACATAAAATTAAAAACTTGGAGGCTAAACGATGACTTTTTGGAAAAAGATTGTCCCTGTATTTTTCGCGATAATTCTGCTCATTCCTCTCGCCGTCCACGCCGCGCCCAAGGCCGCGCCGGTGAAGATAGCCTGTCTTGACCGGAGCGAGGCGTTCCGCCGGCATCCCGGAGCGCAGGCGGCGTTCAATTCCGTCCTGGCGGAGCGCAGCCGCTTGCAGGCCGAGTACAATGAAAAGGCCAAAGACCTCTCCCCTGAAGAGAGGCAGAAACTTTCCCATGAACTTTCGGCGCAGGCGGCGGCCAGGGAAGCGGAACTTTTAAAACCTATCCAGGCGGATATCGACGCGGCTGTTGACGCGGTAATGGCGGATGGCGGCTACACCTTTGTCCTGGAAAAGAACGCCGTTATACGCGGCGGCGCGGACATAACCGCGGAAGTGGTGAAAAAACTCGGCGCAGCCAAGGACGAATAAGGGACAAAAAGCGCGGTTTTAGCCCCGGGGCGGAGCTAAGGGCGGCCCCAAGGCGCGGGGCGGCGAAAAACCCGACAAGGGCAAAGGCCAAACCAAGCCGGAAACTACGCATAGGGCGGCTTGCCGCCAAAGCGAATTTTGCGAGGCAGACATGACAGCAAACAACACTACAAACAACACGGCAAACAATGCGGCAACTTCTCCCGTCGACTGGGCAGAAGGGGAAGAATTTTTAAAGAAGGCGGACGCGAGATTTATCCCCTTTATAGAAAAATACGGCCGCTGCACACTCGCGCCGCTGCCGCCGGAGAAATATTATATATCCCTCATAAAAGCCATGCTCTCGCGCGGACTCTCGCAGGAGGCCGCCCGGGTATCCATCGCGGCCATAACGGGAAAATACGGGGAAGCCCCCCGCCCGGAGGACCTCATAACAAACAGGTTCAGGGGGCTTCACATTTCCGGTCTTACCTCCGGCAACGCGGGCCTGCGCATCCTCACGGAGAAAATATTGGAAGGGGAAGTGCCCATAGAAAGCTTCCCGGAGATGGAGGACGAGGCGATCATAAGCTGCCTGCGCAAGGTCAAGGGTCTGGAGCGCTGGACGGCGGAGATGTTCCTCGTGTTCGTCATGGCGCGTCCGGACGTCTTTCCCGCCAAAGACCTGCCGCTGCAAAAGGGCCTGCAAGAATTTTACGGTCTTGCGGCGGCGCCGAAGAACGCCAGCGTGGCAAGCCCCCTCACGGTATGCTGGATGCCCTGGCGGACGCTGGCCGCCTGGTACTTGTGGCAGGACTGCGACGAACGGCAGGCCGCCAAAGAGAAAGCGCGCGCGGAGAAGCGGGAGCTGCGGAAAAGAGAGCGGGCGCAAGCGGAAACCGCACCACCAAAAAGAAAAAAGCACAGGCGGGCGCAAAACGCGCCCGCCCCGTCCAGGCCAAAGATCAGGGTATGGAGGGCGAAAGAATAAAGGCCGGAAATTAAACTCTCCCAATACGGCAACTGCCTTGGCATTTTTCGCGCTTGACAGCCATACTTAAAAAGGGCGGATTTATGGTATGAATACGGATGACACTGCGCGGGGGACTTGTCGCCCGCGCAGTAAAAAGTTCCGTTCAGTTCCCGACGGCGTCAAAGGCTTTTTTCACTTTGGCGGCCAGTCCGCGCATTTGCGCCTGCGACACGGCGCAGACGGCGATGCGTATGCCTTTGGCCAGCGGCACGGCGTAGATGTTGTCTTCGTGCAGTTTCGCGCAAAGCGCTTCCGGGCGGCCGCTTTCGATGGAAAGGAAAAAACCGGCCGCGTAAGGCAGTATGGGAAGCCCGGCCTCTTTGGCTTCCCGGGTGAAAATATCACCCCTGGCTTTGATCATGCGGAAAAGGCCGTCTCTTTCTTTGCCCACGGCGGCCAGAAGGGCCGGGTCTTTGCAAATGTTCGCCAGGACGCGCATACAGGGCCGGTTGACATTCGACCAGGTAGCGCGCGAGGAGAAGGAATTGATGCCGGTAAATTCTTCTATGACGCCGGCGTCGGAAGATATGCCGATCATGGCGCCGGTGCGCTGGCCGTAAAGGGTAAAGCCTTTGGACATGCTGTAGGCAAGTATAACCAGCAGTTCTTTGGGCAGTTTTTCGAATTTTTTGATAAAACGCCTGGTTTCTTCGCGTTCGCCGGTGTAATCAAGGTAAGCCAGGTCAACGATAAGGACAATGTTTTTCCCGGTTTCTTTGCTGATTGTTTCAAGGCCGGCCAGTATGCCGTCCCATTCCGCGTCGGTGATCGTGTAGCCGACCGGATTGTGCGCGGGCGTGTTGACAATGAGCGCCACATTGTCCTGCGCCGCCGCCAGTTCGCGTGTTTTGGCGAGCAGGCCGACGACATTGTATTCGTTGTTTTTATCAAACATTTTATAGGTGTCAAGACTGCGCAGCATATCCCGGCAAATGGAGGAATACGCTCCCCAGTACCAGTCGGAGGTAAGGATTTTGTCGCCTTCGTTTGTGTAATTCCAGACGGCGTGATGCACCGCCCCGGTCGCGCCGGCGGTGGCGATAACCCCTATTTCGGCGTCAGGCCTTGATTGTCCGCAGGTTTCTTTCACTACTGCGTCAAGAAATTCCGGCAGGCCGTCAATTCCCGCATATTGCATGAGTTCCGGCATCGGCAGCGCCCGGTAGGCTTGCTCTACCGTCGGCAGACAGCAAAACCGTCCATCTTCGTCGAGTATGCTCCCGAGTGTGGCATTCACCACGTTTTCCCGGCCGTATTTTGCCGCAGCTTTGTTCGCCGCGTCGTTGGCGGCAAATATCTTGTCCTTGGCGGCTTTGCCGCGGGCGTGTTTTGCCGCTATGCTAAATCCCATTTTAACAACCTCCAGTAATTTATTGCTACCAGACTAATTCTAATAAAAAAAGGGGATAGCGTCAACGCTTCCCCTTTTTGTATACTATATTTTTTATTGCTGTTTTTATTATTGAAACAGCGCGGCCGCCTCCGGCCGGCTGCCTGCGGCGTGCCGCCGCGGGTTCAGACGGCGGTTATTGTTACGCTGCTTTCCCAAATCCCGTGTATGTTGCAGTAGGCGGCGGCGAGAAGTTCGCCGCTTTCGGCTATTTTAAGCGTAAAGGCGCCGAAAGGTTCGGTATAGGCAGGCCCTTGATTGGCGCCTTTGGCGGATTCCCCGTGCGCGCTGAAATTAATCTTGCCGATTTCATAGGCCGCCCCTTCCGCCGGTTTAAAGTAAAGCTGTATCCAGCTTATGTGATGCTCGGTCGTATTGGGATGACTTATTTCTTTGCCAACACAGACTTTTACTTCAAATTTCTCGCCTGCTTTCACTTTTTCCGGCGCGCATACCGCCGGCACATGTTTTTCGGTTTTCCAATCCGCGCTTTTGATTATTTCGCTGATTTTCATTGTTACACACCCCTTTGTTTTTTTGCCGCCGCCCTTGGCTGGAACATTCGCCCGGTTGCCCCCTCCCTGCCCCCCCCCCAAAAATGCGCCGGGCGATTTATTTCAGGCCTCCATCAGCATCTCTTTAGCCTTCATCAGGCGCACCAAACTGGCCCGGTCGTTCTCCTCCAGTTTCATGGTTATATACTTGATCGCATCTTCCGTTTCGGGAATCATCACGTATTCGAGCGCGTTGACCCGCCGCCTGGTTTTTTCTATCTCGTTGGCGAGAAGGTTGCAGGACTTTTCCACCTGCGCCAATTCGGCCATGAGGGGCAATAGACGCACTACCTCCATTACCGAGGCGTCCAACTCGCCGGAGGTGTGCGCAAAACCGTAAGGCAGCTCAATTTTATCATCCGCGCCGGTATGTTTTATAACAGGCACGTCCACGCTCATCACATTGCGTTTGCCTATTTCAAAAGAAGCGGCCCGCGACGGGCAAAAAAGTTCGCCCAAGGCCTTTTGCGCCCCCATATAAGCCTTGGCGCGGGCAAAGCGCGCCAGGGCGCGCATAAGCTCATCTTCCACTTCCATCCTCAGCTGATGGTTGCGTTTGATATAGATGATGAATTGGCGGATCATCTCGTCGCGCTTGTCTTTGAGGAGTTTATGTCCGCGCACGGCGGTCTTCAGGCGGCGCTTCAGCCGGGTCAGTTCCATCCTGGTCGGATTGACGCGCATCGCCATGCTTATTCCTCCCCGCCGCTTTGCTGCGGATAGTATTTTTCTATGTATTCATCGCGCACGCGCTTGAGTTCCGTTTTGGGCAAAACCGCCAGCAGCCGCCAGCCCAGGTCAAGCGTCTGCTCAATCGTGCGGTT
The DNA here is from genome assembly GCA_031275255.1 of Acidaminococcales bacterium. GTDB lineage: Bacteria > Bacillota > Negativicutes > Acidaminococcales > JAISLQ01 > JAISLQ01. The sequence continues at coordinate 10,914 of JAISPA010000034.1, forward strand.
GGTTTCATACCCTTGCGAAACGTATTCTTGTTCAAACCGGCCGGCGAATTCGGCGTAGAGCTTGTCAACTTCTGAAAGCGCGGATTCGCCCAGGATGGTGGCCAGCTCTTTGGCCTCTTTGCCGCGCGCGTAAGCGGCGAACAGTTGATTCATGGTATCGGCGTGGTCTTCCCGCGTCTTGCCTTTGCCTATGCCCTTGTCTTTAAGGCGCGACAGAGACGGCAGCACGTCTACCGGCGGAGTAAGTCCTTTGCGGTAAAGTTCGCGCGAGAGTATGATCTGCCCCTCGGTAATGTAGCCGGTAAGATCCGGAATAGGGTGCGTTTTGTCGTCTTCCGGCATGGAAAGTATGGGTATCTGCGTGATCGATCCTTTTTTGCCTTTTATCCGGCCGGCCCTTTCGTAAATCGTGGCCAGGTCGGTATAAAGATAGCCGGGATAACCGCGGCGGCCCGGTACTTCTTTTCTGGCGGCCGATATTTCCCGCAAAGAATCGGCGTAATTGGTTATGTCGGTAATTATGACCAGAACATGCATACCCAGTTCATAGGCCAAATATTCGGCGGCGGTAATGGCCATCCGGGGGGTGGATATTCTTTCCACCGACGGGTCGTTGGCGAGATTGATAAAAAGCACGGCGCGTTCAAGCGCGCCTGTGCGGCGAAATTCGTTCATAAAAAAATCGGCTTCTTCAAAAGTTATGCCGACGGCGGCAAAAACAACGGCAAACCCTTCCCCCGTCCCGCGCACCCTGGCCTGGCGCGCGATTTGCGCGGCCAGTTGTGCGTGCGGCAAGCCGGAACCGGAAAACACTGGCAGCTTTTGGCCGCGCACCAACGTGTTTAGCCCGTCGATCGCCGATATGCCTGTTTGAATAAATTCGGCCGGATATTCACGGGCGGCCGGATTGAGCGGAACGCCGTTTATATCATGATAGCGGTCGGTGATTATGTCGGGGCCGCCGTCTATCGGACGCCCGACGCCGCTGAATATGCGCCCGACGATTTCAGGCGCGACGCCCAGCCTCATGCCGTGCCCCAAAAACCGCGCTTTGGCCGTAGATATCTGCAATCCCTGCGATCCTTCAAAAAGCTGCACAACCGCCTTGCCGCCGTCCACAATCAGCACCTTGCCTGCGCGCACTTCTCCGTCTTCCTGGTATATTTCGACAAGCTCGTCGTATTTTACGCCTTCGACGTTTTCCACGACCATGAGCGGACCCACGACTTCCCTGATCGTCTTGTAGTCTTTACGCATCCTCCTTCCCCCCCTCGGTCATGGCCAAAAATTCATTGTCCATCTGGCTGAATATCTCGGAAAAATGTTTTTCGCACTCCGCCTCCGGCGTATATTTGCAACGCCCGATTGCTTCGAGCACCGGCATTTTGCTTATTCTGGAAAAAGGCACCAGTTCCTCCAGGGCGGCCAGTCCTTTGTCATACCAGGCGATGATCAGTTTGATCATTTTGTATTGTTTGTCTAAAGACGCGTAGGTGTCTATTTCATGGAAAGAATTCTGGTGCAGGAAATCCTCGCGTATGGAGCGCGCACATTCAAGCGTCAGGCGTTCTTTCGGCCCCAACGCGTCCACGCCCACCAACCGCACAATTTCCTCCAGTTCGGCTTCTTCCTGCAAAATACTCATGGCGCGGGCAATTAGTTCGCTCCAGTCCGGCGCTATGCGGTTGTTGAAATATTCGCGCAGCCGGGTGGAATACAAAGAATAGCTCTGCAGCCAGTCGATCGCCGGAAAATGCCGGCGGTAAGCAAGATTGGCGGAAAGGCACCAAAAGACTTTGACCATACGCAAGGTCGCCTGCGAAACCGGCTCGGATATATCGCCGCCCGGCGGCGAAACCGCGCCGATAGCCGAAACCGCGCCGATCCGCCTGTCTTGGCCGAGACAGGTAACTATGCCGGCGCGCTCATAAAATTCCGCCATGCGCGATGCGAGATAGGCGGGATAACCTTCCTCGCCGGGCATCTCCTCCAACCGGCCGGACATCTCCCGCAGAGCTTCCGCCCAGCGCGACGTGGAGTCGGCCATGATCGCCACTTTGTAGCCCATATCGCGGAAATATTCGGCGATGGTTATGCCGGTGTAAATAGACGCCTCACGGGCGGCCACCGGCATATCGGAGGTATTGGCGATCAAGACGGTTCGTTTCATCAGCGGCAGTCCGGTGCGGGGATCGCTTAACGCGGGAAATTCCAATAAAACGTCGGTCATTTCATTGCCGCGCTCACCGCAGCCGACATAAACGATGATATCGGCGTCCGCCCATTTGGCAAGCTGGTGCTGAATAACGGTTTTACCGGAACCGAAAGGCCCCGGCACGGCGGCGACTCCGCCCTTGGCAATCGGGAAAAGCGTGTCAATTACCCTCTGGCCGGTAACCATCGGCTCATTGGGCGGCAATTTATCGGCGAAAGGACGGCCTTTGCGGACAGGCCAGCGCTGCAGCATAGGCAGTTCAACGATTTCACCGCTCTGTTTTTTGAGTTTGCAGATCGTCTCGACAATATTCGCCTGTCCCGCGTACACCCATTCGACTTGTCCCGACATGCCTGGAGGGACCATTACTTTATGCGTTACCGCCGGAGTTTCTTCCACCGTGCCGATAACGTCGCCGGCCTGTATCTGATCGCCGGCTTTGACGGCCGGCTTGAAATCCCATTTGCGCACGCGGTCTAATTTCGGCACGTCAATGCCGCGTGTTATGCGATCGCCGACCATGCGGCGGATGACGTCAAGCGGGCGCTGAATACCGTCAAATATACCCTCGATCAGGCCGGGCGCCAAATCGACCGAAAGCGGCATGCCGCTCGACACTACCACTTCGCCCGGCCCCAGGCCGGCGGTTTCTTCGTATACTTGTATGGAGGCCCGATCGCCCCTTAATTCTATGATTTCACCGATAAGCTTTTTATCGCTTACATATACCACGTCATACATCTGGACATCAGCCATGCCTTCGGCGATGATCAGCGGACCGGAGACTTTTACGATTCGTCCTTCCATTAAGCCTGTTCCCTTCCTTCCCCAAATAATATGTCCGCGCCTACGGCTTTTTCAACATTTTTCTTTATGTTCCGCAGGCCAAGCCCTTTCGGCTGGTTGCCGCCGGGTACGGGAATGATCGCCGGAAATACTTCCCGGTCGTACATTTTGATCGCTTCCGGCGCTTTCTCGGCCGCTTCCTCGGTTATGTATATGACGGGATAGCCGGCGCGCGCCAACGCGTGGATGGCTTTTTCCACGGCTTTCCCGTCGGAAGCGTAGCGGACTTCCAGTCCGGCGGCATTGAACAGCATTACCGAATCCCTGCCGCCAACCACAGCAATTTTATTTTTCATAAACACCCCGCCCTAAATATAAAGCCTGGGCAAATCCGGCTCTTCGCCGCTGCTGCGCGCAGACAGTATCATGCTGAGCGCCCGGGCTTCCGTTTCTTTGCCGATAAGATAGCCAACAATAGCGCCGATACCTTCCGGGTCGTTCCGCCGCGCGCGGACAAAACGCATACGCAGACTGTCAATCCTTTTTTCAAAGGCCGCCATGCCGTTTTTGCCGAAATATTCGTCAAGCGCCTGCGCAACCGCCGCGCTGTTTGTTCCCCGTTCGAGCATTGGCGTTATATGCTCGGACGGCAAAGCGAAAGCCTGCAAAAACATTTCCCGGGAAATATCACCGCAAACAACAAAAGCGGAAGAAAATTCTTCCACATTCCAGCCAAGTTCACGGGCGCGGATAAAGCTCTTTGTATTGGTTAAGTCAGCTAAAAGACTGAAATATTTCGTGGCGTATTCATTGCGCGTTTGTTCCAGCACGCGTTTTATATATTTAAAAATCGCGCCGTCCACCCGCATACTGATCAGGCGCGGCGACGCGTAGCGTACCAGCGTCTTTTCCAGTTCATCCAAATTGTCTTTGAGCGCCGGCGGGAAAAAAGTATAACGTTTCTCGGCGACCGCTTTTTGCAGGTCTTCCGGCGGAAACACCCCGCCTTCTTCCGCCAGCCCGTCCGACGGCACGGCGAAAACACGCGTTTTCAGGAAAACTTTAAGGTTATGGGCATCTATGGGCAAGAGGAAAAGGCCGGTAACTTTAGGGTCCGGCGTTACAGTCCAGACCAGTTGCCGGGCGGCCTTGAGCTCTTTGCGAAGCAATTCGTCCAGGTCGCCGTCCGCCAAAATTCCTTCGCCGTAACCGCTTTCCTGCAGCGTCCGAAAAAATTCGTCCGTTTCCAGAGGAACAAGCTTTTTTAATTTGACGGCGTCCAACATATGCGTTTCCAGTACCTTTATACGGCCGATGGCGTATTGATAACTCGGCTGCGGCATATGCGTCACACCTCCGTTTGGAACAGGATATCGGCCGCCGCTTTTTCGTGTTTTACCCGCACGTTCTTCAAAAGCGCCGGAAAAGATGCATCACAGTCCCCGCTTTCCCCGACAATCAACACGCCGCCGGAAAAACCAGCCGCCGCTTTGCTCAAACGCAAATTACCGCGTTTCCCGCCTGCCGCCAGCCGCTGATTAAGTTTAGCCAAAAAGCCGCCCAGATATTTTTCCCGATCCGCCGCGGGAACGCAGAGTTCCTCGTCACCGGTTTCACAGGCATCCATCACGCAAGCGGCAATCAGCGCCTCCCATTTGTTCGTCGGCAGCTGATTGAGTTTTTGCTCCGCGAGAGCAAAAACCTCGTCTAAAATTTGCCGGCGCGCGGCCAGTTCGCTTTTGCGGTTTTCCAGTTCGGCGATCAGAGACTGACGCCTGTTTATTTCCTCTATATCAAGATCGGCCTGCGCGGAAATTCCCCGGGCTTTTTCCTCCGCCTCGCGCAAAAGCCTGTTTTTTAAGTCTTCCGCTTTATTTTCCGCCGCGTCTTTGACCTTGGCACATTCAGAATCGCAATCGGCCGTGATTTTAGCGATGATATTGTCTACGGACATCAAAAGCCCTCCCCTATAAAACGCCGTTGAGCATCAAAAAGGAAATGAGCAATGCCAAAACCGCATATGTTTCCACCATGGCGGCGAAAATTATCCCTTTGCCGGTTTCTTCGGGACGGCGGGCGCAAAGATAGATACCGGACGCGCTTACTTTGCCTTGATAAATCCCGGAAAC
>JAISPA010000110.1 GCA_031275255.1 Acidaminococcales bacterium
ATTGGAGGGAACTTTGGCTAAAAGCCAGTTTATTTCCTCCGCCCGCGCCTCTTTGCGGTTTAAGGAAGGTACGAAGATCGTCCTTGACGGCGACGGCCATTTGCGCCGCGGAACGCTGCTCGCCAATGAAACCATCTTCAACGGCCGCAATTTTTTCCGTTACAAGGCGGGTACCGAGGTTTTCTTTGACCAGGACGGCAACCTGACGCTGGGGACCCTCCTCAATGACCAGATCATCGGCGCGAATGTTCAGAAATGTTTTTTCCGCGGCGGTTATACAGTGGAATTCAAGCACGCCGGGTTTGTCGCGCGGGGAGTGCTGGCGGCCGATCAGGAATTGACCAACGGGCATTTTTCGCTTTTTTACCAAAAAGAAACAGAGGCCTTTTTCGACACGGACGGCAATATTGCCAGCGGCGTGCTGCTTTATCCCGAGCGGCTTTACACAACGGACGGCGCGGCCAGAGTTTTTCCTGCGGGTACGCGCGTCGTTTATGATTGGCGCGGTTTGGTAAAAAAAGGAAAGGGTGATTAATTATATGGAAAAAGATCCGACGGTCAGTTTTAACGACCCGAAAATGCTGGCGATATTGAAAGAAATAAATCAGCTTAAGGAAGAAATGTCCGCCGCCGACGCCGAAACAGCCGCCGCTTTGAAAAAACAGATCGACGAGCTACAGATGCACTACAATATATTGTCCGAACGCCGCGGGCCTGTTTGAATACGGCAAAGGCGCCGGACGGAACCGGTCTTTTTTCGCGCCGTTTTGCCACCGGCGGCTGTGCCGTCGTTTTTAAAGGCAAAGCATGGGCGGTTTAACGTGCAATTTTCACGCGGAAAATTTCCGCTCCGGTTTTATTGACACTCATTATTAATTGTGCTACAGTATATTAGCGACACTGCGAAAGTGGCTTTATTTTTTGATGAGCGGGGTGTGAAATATGCGTGTGGCGGTTACATTGGCCTGCACCGAGTGTAAGCAGCGTAATTATCAGACAAACAAGAACAAGAAAAACGACCCGGACCGTATTGAGATCAGCAAGTATTGCAAATTCTGCAAGAAACATACTCCGCACAAGGAAACGAAATAAATCAGGCAGAGCATAAGGATGTGAGTAGAACGTGGCTGTCCAGGACAATACGGCAAGCATGCAGTCAGTAAGCGGAGTCAGGAAATTCCTGCGTGAAGTCAAGATAGAATTAAAAAAAGTTACCTGGCCTACCCGTCAGCAGCTTATAGCTTATACCGGCGTCGTTCTGGTCGCGGTTATGCTTGTGTGCGTATTGATCTGGATATTTGATTCTGTGTTTGCCTTGGCGTTTCGGACATTTCTAAGAAGTTGAGGAGTCGGCGGGCGGGTGTTCCGCTTGCGGGGTTTGAAAAATGGAAGCAGAAAAGCATTGGTATGTTATTCATACTTATTCCGGCTATGAGAATAAAGTTACCGCCAACCTGGAACGGAAAATTCACAGCCTTGGTATGGAAAATGAAGTTTTCCGGGTGCTGGTGCCGATGGAAAACGAGATAGAATACAAGGACGGCAAGCGCAAGGTCAATAAGAAGAAGGTTTTTCCCGGTTATGTGCTGGTGGAAATGATCATGAACGACCGTTCCTGGTACGTGGTGCGCAACACTCCGGGAATTACCGGGTTTGTCGGGTCCGGTACCAAACCGACGCCGCTGACCGAGCCGGAGGTCAGGCAAATTTTGCGTTCCATGGGCATGGAAGAGACGAAAAGCAAGATTAACATACAGCTCAAACAGACCGTACGGATAAGCGACGGCGCTTTTGAAGGCTGGACGGCCGTTGTCTCCGAAATCAGCGAGGAACGCGGCAAACTTAAGGTGCTTGTCAATATGTTCGGTCGGGAAACCCCTGTCGAACTTGATTTTACGCAAATAGAAACGCTTGAATAAGGAGGTGTTACAATGGCTAAAAAAGTCGCTAAATTGGTAAAATTGCAGATTCCCGCCGCCAAGGCCACTCCGGCGCCGCCCGTCGGCCCGGCGCTCGGGCAGGCGGGCGTTAATATTATGGCGTTTGTCAAGGAGTTCAACGAACGGACGGCCAAAGACGCCGGGCTCATCATTCCGGTGGGGATTACGGTTTTTGAGGACCGCTCTTTCACCTTTGTTACCAAAACACCGCCGGCGGCGGTGCTTTTGAAGAAGGCCGCCGGCCTTGAGAAAGCTTCCGGCGAACCCAACAAGAAGAAGGTAGCGAAGATCCCCCGCGCTAAAGTGCGCGAAATAGCTCAGAGCAAGATGGCCGACCTTAACGCGTCCGGTATTGACGCGGCAATGCTGATGATCGAGGGAACGGCCCGCAGCATGGGGATTGAAATCGCCGACTGACAAAGCGGCGGACTATGTGGGAGGAAAAATTCCGTTATTACCACGGGGAGGAAAAACAATGGCAAAATTCGGCAAAAAGTATCAGGAAGCGGCAAAGCTCATTGAGCGGCAGAAGCAGTATGACCCGGCCGAGGCTATCGCTCTGGCGCAAAAGACTTCCACCGTTAAATTTGACGCGACGGTGGAAGCCGCGGTGAAATTGGGCGTCGACCCTAAATATCCGGATCAGCAGGTCCGCGGCGCGGTAGTGCTGCCCCACGGGACGGGGAAAACAAAAAGAGTGCTGGTGTTCGCCAAAGGCGACAAGGCCAGGGAAGCGGAGACTTCCGGCGCTGATTTTGTCGGCGCGGAAGATCTGGTTGATAAAATAAAGGGCGGCTGGTCGGATTTTGACGTGGCGGTGGCCACTCCCGACATGATGGGATTGGTCGGGCGGCTCGGAAAAATACTCGGCCCCAAGGGCCTTATGCCCAATCCCAAGGTCGGCACGGTAACGCTGGATGTGGCCCGCGCCATCGGCGAGATCAAGGCCGGCAAGATCGAGTACCGCACGGACAAGGCCGGCAACATACACGCGCCCATCGGCAAGGTGTCCTTTGAGCAGGGTAAACTGGAGGAGAATTTCGCCACCCTGATCGAAACGCTGATCAAGGTGAAGCCGTCCGGCGCCAAGGGCCAGTATATCAGAAAGATCGCGCTTTCCACGACAATGGGGCCGGGCGTCCTGGTCAATATCCTGAAGGCGTCCCAAATCCGCAAGGAATAACGGCGCCAGACGCACCGCCGGCGGAGCCGGCGAATATAATAAAGCGAACCGCAGACAGCAGGCGCCTTCGGGCATAATGATTTTATCGCCGGCCGAGGTTGGGGCAGGAAACTTTCAGCAAAGTTTCCTACAGTTTTGCCAAAAGCAGCCTCCGCCGTCCGCGGAGGCTTTTTGCCGCCGCCTTTGGGGCGAACGGGCTTGCCGGTTAAAAATTAAAAATAAAAAGGAGGTGTCAATAATATGGCAGTCATCAGACCTGAAAAACAGGCGCAAGTCGCGAAAATAAAGGAGTATTTGGCAACCGCCAAAGGAGCCGTTTTAGCGGATTACCGGAGCATAACGGTAGCCCAGGATACTGATTTGCGCCGCAAAGCCCGTGAGGCCGGCGTACAGTACCAGGTACTGAAAAACACGCTGACGCGGATAGCCGCCAAAGAAGCAGGCATAGCGGGTCTTGACGAATATCTCGAGGGGCTTACGGCCATGGCCTGGTCGACGACCGACGCGGTTGCTCCGGCCAAACTGCTCTCTGATTTCATCAAAGATAACAAACTCAAGTCTTATGAGATAAAAGCCGGCGTAGTGGACGGCAGGACGATCGACGCCAACGGCGTCAAGCAGCTGGCCAGCCTGCCGCCGCGCGAAGTGCTTATCGCCAAATTGCTCGGCAGTATGCAGGCGCCGATTTCCGGCCTTGTCAATGTCCTGCAGGGCAGCCTGAGGAACTTCGTTTACGCGCTCAACGCGATAAAAGAGCGGAAAGAATCCGCTTGATTTCTCTGAACACAACAAATGCAAATATAAAATTTCCGCTTTGCGCGGCTGATAATTGGAGGTATAAATAACAATGACTAAAGAAGAATTAATTCAGGCAATTGAGCAAATGACCGTGATTGAGCTTTCCGAATTGGTAAAAGCCTTGGAGGAAAAATTCGGCGTGTCCGCCGCCGCTCCGGTAGCTGTGGCCGCCGTGGGAGCGGCTCCCGCCGCCGCCGTTGAGGAGCAGACGGAGTTTGACGTCATATTGACCAGCGCCGGCGCGAGCAAAATCAATGTCATCAAGGTAGTGCGCGAGGTAACCAGCCTGGGGCTTAAAGAAGCCAAAGACCTCGTTGACAGCGCCCCCAAGGCTATAAAGGAAAAGATCGCCAAAGCCGACGCCGAAGCGCTCAAAGCCAAACTTACGGAAGCCGGCGCGACCGCCGAGATCAAATAGTAAAATTTTCACATTTAGTGTGAAGATTTTAACGCGAAAAACCGGCGTTATTTAAACGCCGGTTTTTCGCGTCCTCATTTTCTGAAAATGCGGCGCGGTTTTTTCCATATTTTATGATTTTACAAATACCTTTTTACAGGTTATACTGAATATACCGGCAAATAATACGGCAATCGCCGCTATGGAATATTTTGACAAAAACAGGCGCTGATACTATTCCCAGTACCTTGTAACACCTGAAGGTTATCAGCGAGCGGCGAGCATTTTTTCCGCCGGACGCGGCGGCAGATCGGCCCGCAAATCTTATCCATGTTTTAACCGGGGAACAGTATAATACACGGAAAGGGCGGAGTTTACAAAGTTGGACACTATTACTATGGCAAAAATCGCGGCGCTGGCGGCGGAGGAAAAAAAGGCCAGGGATATACTGACTTTGGACATCAGTAATTTGACCACGATCGCGGATTATTTTGTCATATGCGGCGCCGGCAGTTCCGTGCAGGCTCAGGCCATAGCGGACAATATTGAGGAAAAATTGCGCTTTGAAGGGTGCGATCTTCTCCACGCCGAAGGACGCAGCCAGGGAAATTGGATATTGCTTGATTACGGCGGTTTGGTAGCGCACGTGTTCCGGGAAGAAGACCGCCGCTTTTACAACCTTGAACAGCTTTGGGGAGACGCTCCGGTTGTGCGGACGGCGGGTTTATGAATAAAGATAAGTTTGCGCCGGGCGGCGAATATACGCTTAAAGTCGCCCGGCTCAGTGAATTAGGCGCTTTTTTGGATGCCGGCACAGGCAGTTCCGCCGACGATATACTGCTTCATAAAGCGCAGCAAACAGCAAGCGTGTCCATAGGCGATCCGGTAAAGGTCAGCCTGTACCTTGACCCCAAAGGCCGCCTGGCCGCGAGTATGCGCCTGCCCGATTTGAAAGAGGGCGGCGTAGGCCTGGCGGAGGTCATGAGCATAACCAAACACGGCGGCTTTGTCGATATAGGCGCCGAAAGAGGCGTTTTTCTGCCTTTTCGCCAAATGCGCGGCCGGGTGTCTGCCGGGCAGAAAATATGGGTAAAACTCTATCGTGACAAGTCGGGCCGCCAGGCTGTGACCATGCTGGTGGGGGACGAAATCAGGCAAAAGGCGCAGCCGGCCGCGGACGTAAAAATCGGCGACATGGTCACAGGCCGGGTGTATAATCAGCTTGACAGCGGGTGGCTGCTTTTTACCGCCGGCAAGCACATTGCCTTCCTGCACCGGGACGAGTGCGCGGGCGCGCCGCCGGCGATCGGGGATGAAATTTCCGGGCGGGTGGTTTTTGTGCGTCCGGACGGACGCATAAACATATCGCAAAAACAGACAAAAGAAATAGCGATGAAAACCGATGCGCAAAAAATAGAGGAGTTTCTCGCTGCGCACGATAAACGTATGCCTTACGGCGACAATACGCCGCCGGAAATCATCAGGGAGAAATTCGGCCTGAGCAAGGCCGCTTTCAAACGTGCGCTGGGGCAGCTCATGAAACAGGGCCGTGCGCAGCAGAAAAAAGGCTGGACGGTTTTGACAGGCGGCGACGGCGGCGAAGAAGGCGCAAGTAATCACGATAAAGAAAGGATGGGTTGACGGTGTTTTTCAAAACAAGCAAAGAACATGAAGCTCTGCGCGCCAAGGTCAGGGAATTCGCGGAGGCGCAAATCAAGCCGTCGGCGTTTGCGCTGGACAAAGAAAACCGGTTTCCCGACGAGGCCGTGCGCAAACTGGGCGATTTAGACCTGCTGGGGATACCCTATCCAAAGGAATACGGCGGCGCGGGGCTCGACATCATAAGCTACGCCATAGCGGTGGAAGAGCTTTCACGGGTTGACGGCGGCGCGGGCGTCATTCTTTCCGCGCACGTTTCGCTGGGTTCCTGGCCGGTTTTCGCCTACGGCTCCGAGGCGCAGAAGGAAAAATATCTTGTCCCCCTGGCCAAAGGCGAGAAACTGGGCGCTTTTGGCCTTACCGAGCCCAACGCCGGCTCAGACGCGGGCGGAACCGAAACCACCGCCGTGCCGAACGGCGATTATTACATCTTAAACGGCGGCAAGATTTTTATAACCAACGCCGGCAAAGCCGGCGTCTACGTCGTTTTTGCCATAACCGCACCCGGCAAAGGAACGCGCGGCATCAGCGCGTTCATCGTGGAAAAAGGCTGGCCGGGCTTTACTGTCGGCGAACATTACGACAAAATGGGCATCCGTTCCTCCGCGACCGCCGAATTGATTTTTAAGGACGTGAAAGTTCCTAAAGAAAACCTTTTGGGCAAAGAAGGCGACGGATTTAAAATTGCCAT
>JAISPA010000291.1 GCA_031275255.1 Acidaminococcales bacterium
GGCTACGTTTCCGACCTCGGCGTCGAATGTTGCGTGATGGCGATGAATCTGATGGGTTCCTACGGCGTTATGAAAGAGTACAACGTGGAGCGCTTCCTGAGAGACTCGTTAATCGGCCCGCATATTGAAGGGGCTTCCGATATCCAGAGAATTATCGCCGGTAATTATCTCTTGCGCAACTGAAAACGGTTTTCAGCGGGCGGCGGCAGGATAAGGGCAAAACGGCGTCAGGCCGAAACATTGCAAAATATGAGGAGGTAGTAAACATGAGTTACAAATGTCTTGGTTACGAACTGAAAGACGGCGTCGCAACCGTCAAAATGAACAGGCCCAAAGAATTGAACGCCATGTCCACCCCTATGTTTGAAGAACTGCTTGATTTGTTTCCCAAGGTAGACCTTGATCCCAACGTGAGGGTTGTGATCCTCACCGGTGAAGGCCGGGCTTTTTGCGCGGGCGGCGACGTCGCCGAAATGAAAGAAGGCTACGGCCCGGTAACCGGATTTTACCGGCACATGGAACTGGTCAATAAATCCGTCATTGCCATAACCGAACTGTCCAAACCGGTCATCGCGGCGGTAAACGGCGTGGCCACCGGCGCCGGTATGAACATCGCCCTGGCGGCCGATATAGCCATTGCCTCCGACAAAGCCAAATTTTCGGAAATTTTCGGCAACGTAGGTCTGGCGCCGGACGTCGGCGGCACTTATCTTCTGCCGCGCCTGGTCGGCAGACAAAAGGCCAAGGAAATCGTTTTCACCTACCGCATGATCGACGCCGCCGAAGCGTTGCAGCTCGGTTTGGTCATCAAAGTCGTGCCGCTGGAGGAACTGATGGACGAAGTCGGCAAACTGGCCGCGAAAATCGCGCAGGGGCCGACGCTTGCTTTCGCTCTCGGCAAAAAAATGATCAACCGCTCCTTTGAGACCGACATCCGCACCATGCTTGACCTGGAAAGCCTGTCGCAGTCTATCGCCGGTCTTTCCAACGACCACAAGGAAGGCACCAACGCTTTCTTTGAAAAACGGGCGCCGAAATTCATCGGCAAATAAACCAGGATATATGCGCTGAGAGGAACTATCTTCATGAAAATAATAGTATGCGTTAAACAAATACCCGATCCGGAGCAATTCGTCGCGAAAATCAATCCGGAAACAAAAACATTAATCCGCGCAGGCTTTCCCGGCGTCATCAATTCTTTTGACGGCTACGCCCTGGAAATGGCCGTAAGGCTCAAGGAAAGCGTTGAAGGCTCCACTGTTTCCGTCCTGGCCATGAGCACGCCGGACGCCAAAAGCATGCTGCAAATATGTTTGTCGGTAGGCGCCGACAAAGCTTTTCTGGTAACGGGACCGTCCGGATCCGATACGATGGGAACAAGCCTTATTCTCGCCCGCGCCATTCGCAAGATAGAAGAAGAAGACGGGCCTTTTGACGCCATTTTCTGCGGCCGGCAGACCACCGACGGCTATACCGGCTTTGTCGGCCCGGCTCTGGCCGAAAGGCTGGCTCTGCCGCAAGTTACCTTCGTAACCGACATATCGGCCCAAGAGCAGCTTTTGCAGGCAAAACGGGAAAACAACAACGGCTTTGAAATCATTGAGGTCGCCGCGCCGGCTCTCTTTACCGTAACGAAAACCGATTACGAACCGCGTTTCCCCACCGTAAGGTCAAGGCTGGCCTCGCTTAAGGCGCCTGTACATAACCTTGACCTGGCCGGGCTTGGCGTTGACGCGGATACGGTAGGGCTCAAAGGCGCCAAAGTGGAAGTGGTGAGCGTGTCCGAGCCTGAACAAAAGAGGGCGGGCGTAATCATTACCGTCGAGGATCCCGGGGAAGCCGCGGCGCAGCTGGGCAAACTCTTAAACGAAAAAAACCTGGTATAACAGGCCGGCAAATCTTCTTTCCGGGAAGATGACGGGGGAAAGAGCGGCCGCTTTTCCCCGCCGGCCGCTACTTTACAAAACGCTTTCGCGGCAAAGATGGGAGTATACAGGAATATGGAAGAATATAAAAACTTCTGGGCAGTAGTTGAATTAGCTGACGGGAAGCCTAAAGGCGTCGGCTTTGAACTGTTAAACCCCGGAAAACAGCTGGCAACGCAAAAAGGCGAAAAAGTCGTCGCGGTGATCATCGGCAAAAACGCCGGCGCCGTCGCCGCCCAGGCCATATCGTACGGCGCCGGCGAGGTGATTGTAGTAGAACAGGAAAACCTCAGTGAATATTCCACCGACGGCTACACCTACGCGTTGGAAAAACTGGTGCAAAAGTACAAACCGGCCGCGCTGCTCGTCGGCGCGACCAACAACGGCCTTGACTTGGCGCCGCGGCTGGCGGCCAGGCTAAATACCGGCGTCGCGGCCGACTGCACCGGCCTCAGCCTTGACGAGGGCGGTAATGTTGTCTGGACGCGGCTGAGTTTCAACGGCAAAATCAAGGCTGAGGCCGTCTGCCGGAATTTTCGCCCGCAAATAGGCACTGTCCGCCCGGGCGTCTTTAAAAGGACCGAACCGGACACGGCGCTCAAAGGCAACGTAATCAAAGAAAACATTGACCTTCCGGCAAATCTGATCAGGACCAGGCTCGTGGAAAAAATAGCGCCCGAAACCTCCGAAACCGTGGACCTGGAAACAGCGGAAATCATCGTAACCGGCGGACGCGGGCTTGGCAAAGCGGAGAACTTTTCCATAATCCGCGAACTGGCCGGCGCGCTCGGCGCGACGGTCGGCGCCTCCCGCTCCGCCGTGGACTCCGGGTGGATATCGCACGATCACCAGGTAGGCCAGACCGGCAAAACCGTGCAGCCGCAGCTGTACATCGCCTGCGGCGTCTCCGGCGCCATACAGCATTTGGCCGGCATGTCCGGGTCCCATAACGTCGTTGCCATCAATACGGACGCGGAAGCGGCCATCTTCAAAATAACCGATTACGGCGTTGTGGGAGACTTGACGAAAGTAGTGCCGGAGCTTACCAAAGTTGTCAAAGAAATTAAAGAAAAGAACCAGTAGAGGTATTTCTTGCGCGCCCTCAAAATGACGGCGCAATTTCAAACATATTAAGTGAAAGGGAGACGTAATAAACTTGCTCACAGTGAAAAAAATCGGTGTTATCGGCAGCGGGCTGATGGGAAACGGCATAGCGCAGATTGTCGCCGCCGCAGGCTATGACGTTGTTTTTTGCGATATATCGCGGCAGAACCTTGACAAAGGCTATCAGGCAATCGCCGCGAGATTGGAAAAGGAAGTCAAAAACGGCAAGAGAACAAACGCGTCGAAAGACGAACTTCTGGCCGGGATTATGACAACAACGAAATACGAAGATTTGGCGGATGTCGACTATCTGTACGAAGCGGTATTTGAAGAAATACGGGTAAAAAAGGAATTGTATGAAAAAATAAGCAAAACCTGCCAGCCTGCCTGCATTTTTTCCACCAATACGTCCGGTTTAAGCATTTCCGAAATCGCCTCTGTTACCGGTCGTTCCGACAAATTCATCGGCACTCACTTTTTTAACCCGGTGCCTGTCATGAAATTGCTGGAAATTATCCGCGGCTATGATACCTCGGACGAAACTTATGAAACCGCCGTCGCCGTCGGCAAGTCCATCGGCAAAGAAATCATTACCGTCGCGGAAGCGCCGCTGTTTTGCGTCAACCGTATACTGGTGCCGATGCTTAACGAAGCTATGTTCGTATTGGCCGAAGGCGTCGCCAGCAAAGAGGACATCGACAAAGGCATGGTGCTGGGCGCCAACCATCCTATCGGGCCTTTGGCGCTGGCGGACCTGGTCGGGCTGGACACGCTGCTTTTGGTAGTAAAGACGCTTTATGAGGAAACCGGCGACAGCAAATACCGTCCGTGTCCCCTGCTGGTAAAAATGGTGCGGGCCGGCAGATACGGCCGTAAAAACGGCAAG
>JAISPA010000244.1 GCA_031275255.1 Acidaminococcales bacterium
GCTGTCTCTTGTAACTTCCGGTCGGTCTCTTCGCTCAATTCCTTCATGCGCCGGTCCGATTCCTGAAACATCGCCCAGACTTTTTCAAAGGTCAGCCCCATTTGCGGTTCGCGCGTTTCCGTTGTCGACATTGTGCCTTGCCTCGCAGTCCGAAAAATCTTTGCCTTCATTCTATCACCGTGCCGTGATAGGCGCCAATGTTTTGGCGCGTTCATCGTTTGTCCGCGCTGTTTGCCATCCTCGACAGATTTTGGTAACCGTCCGCCATCGTCAGCTTCCCGTCCTCCATGACCCATATCGCCTCCGCGCCGCGCTCAATCCCAGTTCGTGATGTCGGCGGCGGTGTCCGTGCCGCCCTCTCTGCCGTCGGCGCCCAGGGATATGATGTCGTATTCGCCTATTTCGCCGGGACAGATATAGATAAAATCATTGCCCCACGGGTCTTTGGGAACGGATTTCGCGGTGAGGTATCCGCCTTTTTGGTAGTTCATGGGCTCCGGCCTGATTGTCGGTTTTTCCACAAGCGCTCTCAATCCCTGTTCCGTGATCGGAAAAAAGCCGTTGTTGAGGTGAAAAAGTTGCAGAGCCTGATCAAAATTCTTTATCTGAACTTTCGCCGCCGTCACTTTGGCGGCTTCGCTCTGCCTAAACACGTTCGCACCGATTAGGCCCGCGAGCATCCCTATTATCACGACGACGACCATTATTTCGATGAGCGTGAAACCGCGTTTACGTGCTTTCAACTTCGGGAACCTCCGTCTATGAAAAATTTTATTCGCTGCGCTTGCCTCGGTTAAGTTCGCGCGAGTTTGTCCGAACAAATATTATCACAAAGAATACACGCCGCAAAGGCGATTTTCATTCGTCCGGGTTCCTCGCTGCCGCGGAATATGTTCTGATGAACCAGAATATTCCGATCACAACGGCGATTATCCCCGAGTATTGAGCCGTCGACAACGCTAAAAAACCTACAAAACCGTTTTTCGGCCGCAAAAAATCGAAGAATACCCTGTAAAGACCGTAGAGCACCAGAAACACCGGCAGCAAAACCGCGCCGCGAAAAGCCATGCCGCGCGCGGCGCGGCGTTTTTCCACCGCTATAAGCAGCAGGCCGATCGCGAGGCCGGCGGCGGATTCGAATATCTGCGACGGCCACAGCGGGACACCGTGAGAAAAAGGAAACCGCACTCCTAACCGAGAGTTTGTGGGAAGCCCCACGCAACACCCCTGCAGAAAACAACCCCACCTGCCGACGAAAATCATGAACGCGGCAGGAATGGCCGCCGCGTCGGCGAAGCGTCCGACGGGGAGGGCGCGCCGCCTCCGCTTGTAAAGACCGCATAGCCCGCCGGCGATAAAAGCCGGCCCGGAACTGAGGCCGGAATTAAATAATGCCGAAATGCCGCACGCCGCTCCCCCCGACGCAGCGGCCTTGTCGGCATAACCGCCCGCCCACGCGCCGATAAACACCCCGCACATCGACCATAAGAGCACCGAACGGGCGTCGTCGTCCGCAAAGCCATATTCCCGCACAGCCCGGCGCTCAGTCCACCACACCATTCCGCAGAGCGCCGCGCCCCAAAAGACGTAATAAAGTTCTATTTTCCAAATGGACGGATACATCGCAACCCCCCGCGCCCGACCGACTGCAAAACAATGACTGAAGCACTATAGCACATTCGCGGGCGCAAGCTGTACAAAAAGCGAAACGCGCGGGATAGTCCCCGTGAAAAAACCGGCTCATCACAGAATTGCGTTCATCGCCGATGCGTGTAACAGGAGTGATTATGCTGTACTAGTCGATAGGTTTACACAATACCATAGTCCAAGGCAGCGGCATAGAGTAGTCTAAAATAGTAAATTTGCCGCCCACTAAGCGAAGAAACTCATTTTTTGACCAATGGTTAATGTGTCCCGGGGTATTGCCTAAACGAGTAAGATATTTTAACCTCGACATATTTAATATTCGCCATAAAGGCTCTCGGGGAACGCTCAATACTGCGTTTGGCGCAAGACGAGATATTGTGCATAGAGCTTCATTTGGAGACTCCAGATGTTCCAACACCTCACAGCAAATCACAAGGTCGGCCCTGTATTCAACGCCAAGATCCAAGTGATTGATATCGCCAAATTCAAAGGAAAGCAAATGCTCGAGTCCAACTTTTTGGCTTCTTTTTCTTGCAAATTCAACAGCGTCTTCTCTCAAGTCAATGCCGCGGACACGATATCCTTTCTGAGCAAGTGGAATTGCCAAAAAACCTTCCCCGCAGCCAAGTTCAAGTATGCTGGACGGTCTAATTATATCGGTAAATTTAATTAGTTGTTGTATAAAATGAGATATCAAGTAACGATATATGGGATTGCCAGTATGGTACTTTTCAGCGAACGGTATTTTTCGCATCGTTGTGAATATCCTTCTTTCATTTACCAGTAACTCATGCTTCAAATAACTAACTCAACGATTTACAGCATAAATCCAATTTTCATAACGGATAAGGCAGTTATTTCAAGTGTCAGTTATTTCGAAAACGTTGCACTGGTACAACAAATTCACCCTTACGGCCTGGAACACATATTGCATCAG
>JAISPA010000279.1 GCA_031275255.1 Acidaminococcales bacterium
TTATTGAGCCGACGGTGGACTTTTCCCGGCTGGAGGAAGTGATGGTCATCGTTAACGCGACCAATTACGCGGAGCCGGAAAAAAACCCGGAAAAGGCGGTAACCGGACGGTGAATTTATTGATAAACTGGCTTGTTGCCATAATAGCTGTTGTCGCCCTGCAAACTTCCTTTTCGTATTTTTTGTCTTTTTATAGCATAAGGCCGGACATTACGCTGACCTTTGCCATTTTCGCCGGAACGGTTGCCGGAAGCACGGCCGGAATGACGGCGGGATTTTTTACCGGATTGTTTTGTGATCTTCTAAATACGGACTTTTTCGGCTTTAATATTTTTTTCCTGTTTGGCGCCGGTATGTGCGCCGGCGCAATGCAGAAAAAAGTTTTTAAAGACAGCTGGCTTTTCCCCCTGCTTTTGAGCGCCGGCTTTAACGGAGCGCGGGAAATTCTGTGGGGAGTACTGATTTTTCTGTGCGATTACCGGCTGACCGACCTGCCTGTGTTCATATCGGCGGCGTGGGGACGGATAGTTTACAACACATTGCTTACCCTGCCTCTGTTTTTTCTGTTTGCGCGGGTAAGGCGGTTTGGTAAAAGATAACCGGGGAGTTTTTATGATCACAAAAAAATATGCCTATCGGTTTGAGTGCATAAGTTTGCTGGGCGCCCTGCTGTTTTTGGTTCTGACTTGCCGGATTGCCTATTTGCAGCTTTATGAAGGTGATTATTACAAAAGGCAGTCGGACGGCAACCGTATAAGGCTGACGCCGATCATGGCTCCGCGCGGCCTGTTCTATGACCGCAACGGCGTGCCGCTGGTGAACAACCGGCCGGGCTTTACATTAGTGGTAAACGCGAAAGAAACCGGGTTCACGCCGGAAGTAGCCAGGCGCCTGAGCGAAATTATCCATATCCCTGAAAGCGACATCATGCAAAAGGTGGAAAAAAATAAAGACAATTTTGAGCCGGTGCTGTTAAAAAACGATCTTACGCCGGAGATGATGACGCAAGTGGAAGAAAAGCGCGCCGTCCTGCCGGGGGTAATGATTATCATACAACCTTTGCGCACCTACCTTTTCGGCGAAACGGCCGCCCACGTTATCGGTTATGTGGGGGAAATCAGCGAAGCGGAATTGAAAAGCTTCAAAGGCGAAGGATCTCTGGCCGGCGGCATAATCGGCAAGATGGGGCTGGAACAGTATTATGACAATATATTGCGCGGACAGGACGGCGGAACCTGGGTGGAAGTCGATGTGGCCGGACGCATCGTGCAGGAGATCGGCAAACGCGAACCGTCGCCGGGGCATAGCGTTTATCTGACCATTGATATAGAAGTGCAGAAAGCGGCCGAACAAGCCCTTGACAAACATTTGGAATGGCTGCGCAAAAACGGCGGCAGTCCTAACGCTTTTGCCGCCGCCATAGTCGCGGTCGACCCGCGCGACGGCGCCGTGCTGGCTTTGGTCAGCCGTCCGGCTTTTGACCCTAACGCCTTTGTATCAGGCATTTCACAAAAAGATTGGGATGCGTTAAGCCGCAATCCGTACAACCCCTTGAACAACAAAGCGATCAGCGGCGAATATCCGCCCGGTTCGACCTTTAAAATGGTGACGGGTTCGGCGGCGCTGGAGATGGGCAAGGTAACGCCGAAGGAGAAGATATTCGACGCCGGCTACCATAGGGCGGTGCCGCAAAAGGGCAATTACGGCGGCGGCGCGTTAGGCTGGATTGACTTTAATGAAGCGCTGATCAAATCCGACAACGTGTATTTTTACGAACTGGCCTACAGGCTGGGGCCCAACAATCTGGAAAAGTACGCGCGCGGTTTCGGTTACGGCCAGCGGACGGGGATCAATCTTTTCGGCGAATCGGAAGGCGTTGTGGCCGGTGTGGAATATAAAAAGCTGATGTTCAATGAAGATTGGTATCTGGCGGAAACCTTTGACGCGGGAATCGGGCAGGGTTTCCATCTGGCCACCCCTTTGCAGATGGCCGTTTCCATAGCCGGCATCGCCAACGGCGGCGTCCGCTACCAGCCTTATTTGGTCAGCCGGATTGTGTCCGACAAAGGAGAACTGGTGGAGCGCATAGAGCCTAAACAAAAAGGCCGTCTGCCCATGTCGGAAGAAACCGCCCGCTTAATCAAAAAGGCTTTGCGCGCCGTGGCGCAGGAAGGAGGCACGGCCTGGCAGCTGGCGAACTTTCCCATACCCCTGGCGGGCAAGACCGGTACTTCGGAAAACTCACACGGCCGTGACCACGGTTTGTTTGTGGCTTACGCCCCGGCCGACAATCCGGAGATAGCCGTCGCCGTGCTGGTAGAGCAGGGAGGCCCCGGCTCCGTCGCCGCCATCCCCGTCACCAAAGAGATTCTCGAACAGTATTTCAATGTCGGCCGGAATAAAAGCGGGAAAAATAAATAACATAGCAGGATTTTAAGCGCAGGCGGCGAAAATAGCAATGTGTATTAAGAAATAATCCCTGAGTCCGGTATGGACTCGGCTGATCCTCTCCGGCAAACACCGCTTGCCCTTTCGCGGACGGGCATTCGGCGCGGGTGGAATCTCCCGTGGCACGAAGCCTCGTTTTGTGTATTTTATTTTGATTAAGGCGGATACATGCTGATGAAGGATATAGTGGTTTTAAAAGGGGACAGGGATGGCCTTTTTCTGGTGGTAAGTCCGGAAAGGCCATTTTCTGACGTTCTTTTGGCCCTGGAAGAAAAACTTAACACGTCAAGCGAATTTTTTATAAGGACGCCGACGCCGCCTTTGGTACGCTATAAAGGCGAACGCTGTCTGACGCACGGCGAAGGCGAGCAGCTTTGCGCGCTGCTTGACCGTTATGGCATTATTTATAACAGCGATTTCCCCCAATACGCCCTTGATGCGCAAACCGGCGCCTGTCCGTCGGGTGGATATGATAAAAGCGGGGCGGCGGCCGGCGGCTTAGAAGTTCTGACGGTCGCCGCAGCGGAAAACGGCGAAGAAAAAAACGGACACGACGGGTTTGATGAAAACAAGGTAACGTGTGCTTTCAGCCCCCTGGTATTTGAAATGGAAATGTTGGTAAAAGAGAATGAAGCGCTGCAGTCATTTTTGCCGCCGCGCGAGGATGAGCGTGAATTCGGGACGGATGATTTGCCGGGCCGGCCGACGCCGCCGGAGACCGACGGGCAGCCGGAACCGCGCGTGGAGGAAGAATTTTGGCTGCAACCGGACTACGGCGTCTGGGCTGAGCCGCAGGAACGGGCAGCGGTAAACAGTGAAAACATGCCTGATAAAGAGCCTGATATAAAAATGGAAGGATCTCTGACGCCTGAGGAGAAAGCAGAGAAAAGCGAAGCCCCGGTGCGGGAGCCGCAGGAACAAGCGGCGTCCGGCGGGGCGGACGCCGCATCTTCGGGCAATGCGGATGCCGGATCTATTCCCGATAAAGACAATCTCGCGCAGGCGAATACGTCTGAAGGAGACATGATGGCAAAAAGTATTCTTTTGGAAAGCAATTTCACGCGGCAAAAGGAAAATGCCGCGGCCGGCGCGGCTACAGACGCCAAAAGCTCCGCCGCTGTGAAAGAAGCCGTTGAAGAGCCGGTGGGGAATATTGTTATGACGGCGCGGCAGCATACCGATGTGGTAAATTACGAGAGCGCGACCAGGTCGGTACTGACCATTTACCGTACCGTGCGCGGCGGGCAGGAGATACGCTATAACGGATCGGTCATAATTTTCGGCGATATCAATCCCACCGCGCGGATATTCGCGGAAAACGACATTATCGTGGCGGGCGTAACGCGCGGGATTTTGTACGCAGGCTGCCGGGGAGACCGTTCGGCGTCGATAGCGGCGGGCAGTTTCAGCGGCGGGCAGATACGCATCGCCGACCTTATAGTCCGGGCGCCGGATGAACCGTCCGGAATGGTCGGTTTCGGCGTAGCCAGGATATACAACAATCAGATAGAAATACATACTATTCGCCGGTGAAGGTAATCAGCCGCAAAACGTGGATGAACTTACTGTCCGGGTAATCCCGCGCCCGGAGGAACCGGCCGGTATAAAGGGTTGCGTGGCGGACATATATACTGCAGTCAGGTGGCAATGTATACGATTTGTCGTTGAGGAGGATTTTCCATGGGAGAGGTAATAGTCGTTACATCGGGCAAGGGCGGGGTCGGCAAGACTACGACGACGGCAAATATCGGCACAGGGTTCGCGCTTTTGGGCAAAAAAGCGATCATGGTCGACGCCGATATCGGGCTGAGAAATTTGGATGTAGTGATGGGCCTTGAAAACAGGATAGTTTATGACCTGGTGGATGTTGTCGAGGGCAATTGTGATTTGAACATGGCAATCATCCGCGACAAAAGGTTTGAAAATCTGCATCTTCTGCCTGCCGCCCAAACCAAAGATAAAAACGCCGTAACCGCCGACCAGATGGGAATGCTTTGCCGGGAACTCATGCTTGATTTTGATTATGTTGTGGTCGATTGCCCGGCCGGCATAGAACAAGGATTCAGGAACGCGATCGCCGGCGCGGACAGAGCGGTAATCGTAACCACGCCGGAAGTGTCGGCGGTGCGCGACGCCGACCGCATAATCGGCCTTTTGGAAGACATGGGAAAATCCGGCCCGCTTTTATTGATCAACCGCATCAGGCCGCAAATGATTCAAAAAGGCGACATGATGGATATAGAGGATGTTGTCGAAATATTGTCGATAAGCCTTCTCGGCATTGTCCCCGAGGACGAATATATAGTTGTATCCACAAACCGGGGCGAGCCGGCGGTAGCCAACCCGTCGTCCGTGGCCGGGCAGGCGTACAAAAATATTGCGCGCCGGCTGGTCGGCGAAGAAGTGCCTTTGATGGATATAAGAAGCAAAGAAACCTTTTTTGGCAGGCTCAAGAAGCTGTTCGGTTTTTCCTGACGGAGAGGAGGGAAGAATGTGGGTCTGTTGAGCGTCATTCAAAATGCCATCGGCGTCCAGAAAAAACAAAAATCAAAATCGGTTGCCAAAGAACGCCTAAGGCAAGTGCTTTTGCGCGACCGCGTCGACATATCGCCGCAATTTATGCGGGCGGTGCGCTATGATATGGTGGCGGCCGTATCAAGATATATGGACATCGGCGAAGACGATGTGAAAATACAGCTTTACGCCGGCGAATACAAAGTATCGTTGGTGGCCGATATACCGGTGCTCAAAATAAAGCACCTGGCCAGGCTTCAGATTGACGGCAATAATAAAAACGGTTTGGTGTAATAACGCATGTTTGATAACAGATTATTGCGCAATCTGGATTTTATCCTCATTATCGCGGTAGTATTGCTTAATGTAATAAGCATAGTCATGATTACCAGCGCGACGCATGTGAACAGCCTGAGCATCGGCGCTAATGAGTATGTGCAAAAACAGGCCTTATTTTTTTTGCTGAACCTCGTACTGGCGTTTTTCTTTTTGCGTTTTGACTACGGGCAGCGTGAACATCTGGGCGCGCCTTTGTACATATTCAATATTTTCATGTTGCTGGCGGTCATGTTCGCCGGACATTCCGCGCTCGGGGCCCAGCGTTGGCTGCAAATCGGCCCGCTTAGCGTGCAGCCGAGCGAATTCGCCAAAATAATCACGATTATCGGTCTGGCCAACATCCTTAACCGCTGCAAAGAAAATTTGAACGGGGTGTGGGACGCGGCGCCGGTGCTCGGCTATGTTTTCCTGCCTTTTCTGCTTGTCCTTAAACAGCCGGATCTTGGCACTTCGCTGGTATTTCTTTTCATTACCGCGGTAATGCTTTATATAGCCGGCATGCCGGCGCGGTTTTACGGCTACCTTACCGGCATCATGCTGGCGCTGACGCCGGTTTTCTGGCATCTGCTCAAAGATTACCAGAAACAGCGCATACTTGTTTTTCTCAACCCGGAAAGAGATCCTTACAATTCAGGCTATCACGTCATACAGTCCAAGATCGCCATCGGTTCCGGCATGCTTACAGGCAAGGGACTGTTCGCCGGTACGCAGAGCCAGCTGAGTTTTCTGCCGGAGAACCATACGGATTTCATCTTCGCGGTGATCGGCGAAGAACTCGGCTTTGTCGGCGTGATGGTTGTACTCATCCTTTACGGCGTGATCTTTTATCGGGGGATAAAGATCGCCATGGAAGCCAAAGACGACTTCGGGGCGCTTTTGGCCATAGGGATTGTGAGCATGCTGGCTTTCCACATAGTGGTAAATATCGGGATGACGGTGGGAATCATGCCGGTAACCGGCATTCCGCTGCCTTTCATGAGTTACGGCGTCAGTTCGCTCACGGCCAATATGCTGTGTGTGAGCATATTGCTCAATATAAACATGCGCCGCAAAATATTGTTTTTCTGACTTCATTTTTGGAGGCTCAATGATTGATAACGAAGACCTTTTGGCGCGGGTGGAAAAGCCGGGGCGTTATGCGGGCGGCGAACTCAACGCGATCATAAAAGACCAGGCCGGGGTAAAAGTGTCTTTCGCCTTGGCGTTTCCTGACGTTTATGAAGTAGGGATGAGTTATACCGGTTTTAAAATACTTTATAACATCTTAAACGGCCTGCCTTTTGTACAGGCGGAACGCGTTTACGCGCCCTGGGTGGATATGGAGAAGCTGCTGCGCGCTAAAGGCCGGCGGCTGGCCGCGCTGGAAACCGGGCGGGAACTTTCGGAGTTTGATCTGGTGGGCTTTACCCTCCAATACGAACTTACCTACAGCAACATCGTCAACATGCTTGATTTGGGCAAAGTTGCGGTCATGGCCACGGCGCGCGGCGAAAAAGAGCCTTTTGTGGCAGGCGGGGGGCCGTGCGTCTTTAACCCCGAACCGCTGGCGGATTTTTTTGACTTTTTTATCATCGGCGACGGCGAGGAATTGATCGCCGAAACCGCCGCCGCCTGCCGCGACTGGAAAGAAGCCGGCCGGCCGGGCGGGCGGCGGGGATTTCTGGAGACCCTGGCCCGTCTGCCCGGCATATATGTCCCCGGCTTTTATCAGGCCGAATACACGGACGGCGGGCGGTTCAAGCAACTGACCGCGCTTAATCAGGCCGCGCCGCCCCATATAAACAAACGCGCCGTGGCCAGCCTTGATGCGGCTGACTATCCCACGGCGCCGGTAGTGCCTTTCAACGAAATTATCCACGACCGCATAGTGTTGGAAGTCTTTCGCGGCTGCACGCGCGGCTGCCGCTTCTGTCATGCCGGCATGGTTTACCGTCCTTTGCGCGAGCGCAGCGTGGCCGTATTGAAACAACTGGCGCGCCGTCTGGTTGACAGCACCGGCTACAATGAAATCTCGCTGATTTCGCTGAGTACGGCCGATTATTCCTGCCTGGCGCCGTTACTGGCTGATTTGACGCGTGATTTCGCGCACGAAAGAGTAAGCGTCTCCCTTCCTTCCCTGCGGCTCGACAGTTTTTCCGTCGAAGTGGCTCAAAAAGTAAGCGGCATACGCAAAAGCGGGCTGACCTTCGCGCCGGAGGCCGGGACGCAGCGCCTGCGCGACGTCATAAACAAAGGAGTAAGCGAGGAAAACGTGCTTGCCGCGACATCCGCCGCCTT
>JAISPA010000286.1 GCA_031275255.1 Acidaminococcales bacterium
GTCCAAAAGGAAAACCGGGTTTTTAAAGCCGCAATTGCGCATCCCCTGGATGATCCGTCCGGGCAGCGCGCCCACATAAGTACGGCGGTGGCCGCGTATTTCCGCTTCATCTTTTATCCCGCCCAAAGAGGCGCGGGTAAACTTGCGGCCCATGGCCCGCGCCACCGATTTGGCGATGGAAGTCTTGCCGACGCCGGGCGGCCCGACCAGGCATAAAATAGGCCCTTTCATATCGGCGGTCAGGCTGCGCACCGCCAGATATTCGAGTATGCGTTCCTTGACCTTTTCCAGCCCGTAGTGGTCCTCGTCCAATACCTTCTCCGCCCCGGCCATGTCCAGATTGTCCTCGGAAACAGCCGTCCAGGGCAAAGAGAGCAAAGTGTCTATATAGGCGCGGACTACCGCGCTCTCCGAAGTCATGGCCGGCATTTTTTCCAGACGGTCTATTTCCTTGCCGATTTTTTCGCGCACTTCGTCCGGCAGCCCGGCGTCGCTGAGCCGCCGGCGGAATTCCGCCGTTTCAGCCAGCCGGTCGTCTTTGTCGCCAAGTTCCTTGTTTATCGCCTTTATCTGCTCGCGCAGGTAATACTCCTTCTGGTTTTTTTCCACTTGTTTGCGGACCCGCTGGGAAATTTTCCTTTCGATTTCCAATATTTCCAGTTCGCGGCATAAAACGTCATACAGCAGATGAAGCCGCTCGCTTACATTTATCGCGTCAAGCAGCTTTTGTTTGTCGTCAATATTAATAGTAAGGTGTCCGGCAATAATGTCGGCCAGCCGCCCCGCATCCTCCACGCCCAGGATGGACAGGAGGGTGTCGGACGGTATTTTTTTGCCGTTCTTGACCCATTGCTCAAACTGTTCGCTAACCAGCCTTTTCAATGTTTCTATTTCGGTTGTGGCAAAATTCTCTTCAAAATGCTCCTCAACCATTACCGTTATATAATCGCCGCTGTCGTCAAATTCCCTGATACTGGCCCGGCGCAGTCCTTCGACCAATATCCGCGTGCCGCCGCCGGGCAGTTTTTGCAGCAGCTTTATCTGCATAACCGTACCTACCGGAAATATATCGGCAAAGCCCGGATTTTCCGTATAAGCTTCCTTTTGCGTGGCCAGCATGATCAAGCGGTCGCTGAGCATGGCCGCTTCGAGCGCTTTTATTGATTTGTCCCGGCCGACGTCCAAATGAATGATCATGGTCGGGAAAACCAGTATCCCGCGCAAAGGCAGGAGCGGATAGATCCGCCGGTTTTCATTATTGCTTATTATGGTCATTATCAATCATCTCCAATACATAGCCGCGGAAAATGGGCAAAGGTGGGAAAGAGCTGCTACTCTTTCCCACCGGACCGGCCAGAAAACTGAATATTCAACGCATACCGGCCGCGGCGGACGCCGCGGGAGAAATTTACATGCGCCATATTAACCTATGCGGCGTTTCCGGGCGTCCGGCCGCAGCCGCCAAACCTATCCGGACGGCGCGGGCGGCGTTTTCCAATAGCAGCCGCAAACCAATTATGCTTTCGGTTTTCCGCCGCGCCCTGCGAAAAATCCGCTCATCCCAAACACTTCCGGTAACATGAACGCACCCCGGCGCAGCGGGAAAAGCCCACAGCTACGCCGAAGCTTCCTTTTTCTTTTTGCTCCCCTCATAAAGCAGCACCGGTTCGGCGCGTTTGAGCACAACCTCCTCGGTTACGATACACTTGTTTATATCGTCGCGTGAAGGTACTTCGTACATGACGTTGCGCATTATGCTCTCAATGATCGAGCGCAGCCCGCGCGCTCCCGTATTGCGCCGGAGCGCCTCCCGGGCGATGGCGGTCAGCGCGTCTTCGTTAAATTCCAGATCGACCTTGTCCATGCGGAGGAATTTCTGATACTGTTTGATCAAGGCGTTCCTGGGTTCTTTGAGTATGCTGACCAGCGAGCCCTCATCCAGCGCGTCCAGTGTAACCACAACAGGCAGCCGGCCGACGAATTCCGGTATCAGACCGTATTTCAAAAGATCTTCCGGCAGCACATATTTCAAAAGCTCATCCTTCTTGCCGTCTTTCCTGCTCTTTATATCTGCGCCGAAACCCATGGTCTTTTTGCCGATGCGATTGCTGATAATGCTTTCGATGCCGGCGAAAGCGCCGCCGCAGATGAACAATATATTGGTCGTGTCCATCTGCAAAAACTCCTGATGCGGATGCTTGCGCCCGCCCTGCGGCGGCACGCTGGCCACGGTGCCTTCCAGGATTTTAAGCAGCGCCTGCTGCACGCCCTCGCCCGACACATCGCGGGTAATGGAAGGATTTTCAGATTTTCTGGCTATTTTGTCTATTTCGTCTATATAGATTATGCCGCGCGCGGCTTTGTCAACCTCGAAATCCGCCGCCTGAATCAGTTTGAGCAATATATTCTCGACGTCCTCGCCCACATAACCGGCCTCGGTCAAAGAAGTGGCGTCGGCGATGGCGAACGGGACGTTGAGCAGCCTGGCCAGGGTTTGCGCCAGCAGCGTCTTGCCGCTGCCGGTAGGCCCGAGCATGATGATGTTGGACTTTTGCAGTTCCACATCGTCCGTCTTGCCCTTGTCGCGCTTGCCGGAGCCGCCGCCGGCGGGCGCGCCGCTGATCCGCTTGTAATGGTTATAGACGGCGACCGCCAGCGATTTTTTCGCCTCTTCCTGTCCGACCACATACTGATCCAGAATCGCTTTTATCTCCCTCGGTTTGGGCAGCACCCTGCTGCCGACGGATTTGGACTGCTCGTTCAGCTCTTCGGCGATTATCTCGTTGCACAACTCTATACACTCGTCGCAAATATAAACGCTCGGCCCCGCTACCAGTTTGCGCACCTGCTCTTGCAGTTTACCGCAGAAAGAGCACTTAAGCTGTCCTTTGTCGTCGCCGTTAAATTTAATCACTCTGTATCACCTCATTTTTAGCTTCCGCTTTACCCGGATTTTCTCCCCTGACGATAACCTTGTCAACCAGCCCGTATTCCTGGGCCGCCTGCGCCGACATGAAATAGTCGCGTTCGGTATCCTGCCGGATCTTCTCAAGCGGCTGGCCGGTATGTTTGACCAATATTTCATTGCCGACTTCGCGCAGGCGCAGTATTTCCCGCGCCTGTATGTCTATATCGGTCGCCTGCCCCTGCGCGCCGCCCAGCGGCTGGTGGATCATAATCCTCGAATAGGGCAGCGAATAACGTTTGCCGGCCGCGCCCGCCGTCAGCAAAAGAGCTCCCATGCTGGCGGCCATGCCGATACAAATCGTGGAAACGTCGGATTTTATATACTGCATGGTGTCATAAATCGCCAGGCCGGCCGTAACAGACCCGCCGGGACTGTTTATATAAAGATGTATATCCTTGTCCGGCTCTTCCGCCTCCAGAAAAAGCAGTTGGGCGATGACAAGATTGGCCATCATGTCATGTATCGACCCGCCGATAAAAACAATGCGGTCTTTCAAAAGACGGGAATAAATATCGTAAGCCCGCTCGCCGCGGTTTGACTGCTCTACAACAATCGGCACAAAATTCATTGCGCAGCACCTCCATCTTCCGCAACTTCGCCTTTTTCGCCCGTATCCTCGACGCTGGCGTCAATTATCAGCTTGGCGGTTTTTCGCCGCAAAACCGCTGCGGCAATCTGCTCAATATTGCCTGTCTTGACCAGGGATTTTCTGACCTCGTCCACCGGCTGTTTATACTGAACGGACAACTGCTCGATTTCTTTTGTCAATTCCTCTTCGCTCACCTCAATGCCTTCCGCCTGGGCGATCGCGTCCATAACCAGTTCGATCCTGATATCTTCCTGCGCGGCCGCTTTATTATATTCGCGCAGCTCTTCCAAAGTTTTGCCGACATATTTAAGATAATCGTCAAATTTCAGCCCGCGCCGTTTCAGGCTGTTGGCCGTATCTATAATCATCTCGGATACGCGTTCTTCCACCATTGCGTCCGGTATCGTCAAAACCGCCCCGTCCACCGCCGCTTTCAGAATATTGTCCTCATATTCGTTCCGCGCGGAAAGCAGCGCCGCCTTTTCCAAATTTTCCCGGCAATTTTCCCGCCACTGCTCCACGGTGAAAAATTCACTGCTGTCTTTGATAAATTCATCCGTGACCTCAGGCGTCTGCCGGCGTTTCACGTCATGCACCGTTACCTTAAACTCCGCTTCCTTGCCGGCCAGTTCCGCAGTAAAATAATCGGCAGGAAAAGTAACCTTTATCACGCGTTCCTCGCCCGCGCCCGCGCCCACCAGCTGCTCCTCAAAACCGGGAATGAAATTGCCGGAGCCGATTTCCAAGGGATAACTCTTGCCTTCGCCGCCGTTGAAAGGCCGCCCGTCGACAAAACCTTTAAAATCAATCACGGCGAAATCGCCTTCCGCCAATTTGGCGCCTTCGGCGACCACCATAGAGGATTTGCGTTCGCGCAGCTTTTCCAGCGCGCTGTCCACATCGGCGTCGGTGATCGCGCGGCTGACCTTTTGCGCGCTTAGGCCCTTGTATTGCCCCAATTGAACCTCCGGCTTCACCGTAACCGTTATCTTAAAGACCATGTCCTTGTCTTCGTCCAGCGTTTCAACATCCACGCCCGGACGGCTGACCGGCTTTATATCCGTTTGCCGCAGGGCTTCAATATAGCTTTTCTGTACGAGAAGCTCAAAAACCTCTTCCCGGATCGCCGGCAAGCCTACGCGGTTTTCCACGATTTTGCGGGGCGCCTTGCCCTTTCTGAACCCCGGCACAGACAACTTCCCGGCAATATTGCGCCAGGCTTTATCATAAGCCTTCGCTACAGCGTCCTGCGGCACGGTAATCGTTAAAACCACCTGGTTGTTTTCCAGCTTTTCTGTTGATACATCCATTATATAGAAACAGCCTCCTTAAAAACTATCGCTGTTTTACCGCTTAACGATAGCGTAACCTGTCCTGAAATTATTTACACAATTGCACATTATATCATAGCACAACCCGGCGTCAATGACAAGAAGGGGTATTTTTTTTCGCATTCCGCTTCGGCCGAAAA
>JAISPA010000025.1 GCA_031275255.1 Acidaminococcales bacterium
GCATGTACTTTGCCGGCATTTCCCTGGAAGAAACCAATATGAAGCTCAATCGGACCATACTGCTTAACGCCGCCATAGCCCTTGTCATGTCCCTTGTCTGCATTGGCGCGATCATTTTGATCGTCGGAAAAATAACCAGGCCCATACCCATGATCGCCGAAGTAGTGGAAGTTATGTCCAAAGGCGATCTCCGGCGCGCCATAGAGATAAAATCATCCGACGAGCTCGGCGTCTTGGCGCGCCAGTTCAGCCATATGGAACAAATCCTGCGGCAGATGCTCGGCAATATAATCAATTCCGCCAACACGCTGGCGTCGTCGTCCAGGCAACTGTCCAGCCACGCCGAAAGCTCCAGTTCTTCCATAGGGCAGATCAGCGATCTCGCGTCTAAAATGACCGAGGGCGCCGCCAGGCAAGTTTCGGAGATCAACAAGACCAAAAAAACACTTGATGATATGTCGGAGCGGATGGAGCAAGCATCAAACGACGCGCAGCAAGTAGCCGATTTTACCCAGAACGCCGTTGCGGCGGCCGAAACCGGCCGGCATGCCATAACACAGGCCGTCGTGCAAATGCAGACGATCGTGGAGGATACGGATAAAGTGCAGACGGCGGTTTCCAACCTGAGCGACAGCTCCGCGCAAATAAACCAGATCATCGAAGTAATATCGGCCATTGCCGGCCAGACCAATCTTTTGGCGCTCAACGCGGCGATTGAGGCGGCCCGCGCGGGCGAACAAGGGCGGGGGTTTGCCGTCGTGGCCGAAGAAGTCAGAAAACTCGCCGAAGAATCCGAAAAAGCCGCAGTCAGCATTAAAAATCTTTTGCAAGTGAACCAGGACAACATAAACATGGCGGTAGAGGCCATGCAAAGAAACTCCAGCGGCGTAAAAGGCGGCATAGAAGTGGTAACCGCAGCGGGAACTTCTTTTAATGACATAGCGGGAGCGATAGCCGAGGTAACCGGCAAAATCAGCGCCATCGTAACCGAAGTGAAGGACATCAGCCAGGAAAGCGAAACGATTAGCGCCATAGCGGACAGCGTATACGCGATCAGCAAACAGGCGGCCGAACAGGCGGAAAACGTGCTGTCCGTCATTGAGGAACAAACGGCGGTAAACCACGAAATGGCCTCTGCCAGCCGCGACCTGGCGGACATAGCCAACGACCTCAACAGCCAAGTAAACTATTTCAAAATCTGACAACAGGCTGCGCTGCCGAAACCCCTCTTGCCCAATATGTCAGGGCAGGAGGGGTTTTCGCTTGCCGGGGCGCCTATGCGCATTTGAAACGCCAATGCCGGCATTTTGGCAAACCACACGACGCTCCCGGATGCCATTTGCGCCTGTTTCGGCGCGCCTGATTCTTAATGCTGCTCCCCGGTTGGGGCCGGGGCAAAATTTGCGGTCTGATTTGCCGCCCCGCAAAAAGCGGAAAGCGGGCGGGCCCGGCGGCTCGGCGATGGCCCCGCGCAAATTGGCGGGGCAAAGCAGCCGCAAAGATGCCGTGATTTTAGCCGGTATAGCATAAATTAAATTTCAGTAATATGTTTGACAATTGCGCGGCCGCAAGATTACAATACATTTTGGACAAAGCGTCTGTTGGCGCCTGTCCTTTTGAAGTTTGGGAAATTTTTCAAAAGTTATAGGGAGAGAACACCAATGAGTTTGCGTTACAAGCTTACATCAGCTATGGCCGGTATTTTGATTCTGACCATGGCGCTGTCAATTTCCTTCCAACTGTATCAGATCAGGGCAACTTCCGGGCAGAATTTCTTGCAAGCCCGCCAGGCGCTGTTTGAAGCGCAAAAAAACAATATGAAAAACATCACGCTCGCGGCCGCCTCTTTGTTTGAGTATTATGACGCGCAGGCCAAGGCCGGCAAGCTTACGCTGAAAGACGCGCAAACCCTGGCCCGGGAACAGATACGGTACATCCGCTATGATACGGAAAACAAGGCCTTGGATGGCGGCAATTATTTTTGGATCGATGATTGGGCCGGAAATAACATTCTGCATCCGATAACGCCGCAGATCGAAGGGAAAAACCGCATAGGGGCGCTGGACGCCAACGGCAAAGAAATGATCAGGGCCATCATCGAAACCGGCTTGGGCGGCGGCGGCTTTACGGAGTTTTTCTATCCCAAGCCGAACGAAAAGGACGGCAAACAAAAATTGGGCTATTCCATTGAATACAAGCCTTGGCGCTGGGTAATCGGCACGGGTTTCTGGAGCGAGGACTGGGACGCTGAAATAGACGCCAACATGGCGAAATGGACGAAAAGTCAGGAAGCTTTTATCGGCCGCTCGATTTTCGAAACAGTAGCTTTGTTTTTGATCTTGCTGCTCGCATTGCTGCTCCCGATCTTTATTTACACAAAAAGATTTGTTGCCCCTATCGTTGAATTGAGCCGCATCTCCGAAGAAATATCCAAAGGGAACCTGAAAGTGGACATTGCCGGCGACGTAAAAAGCAGGGATGAAATAAGTTCGCTGCGCAAATCCATAAAAAATATGGCGGAAAATCTTTCTTCCTTATTAAGCCAAATCAACGATTCGTCCGGGAAATTGCTTGACGCAAGCAACGCGCTTTCGGATACCGCAGACCAATCCGCCAAAGCCGCGGACGAAGTTTCCAAGGCAATAACCGAAATAGCGGACGATACGCAAAAACAGCTGGACGCGGCCAAAAACATGGCCGGAGCGGTCGCCAACATAAACGGCGGCATTGGCAACGTATCCAAAAGCAGCGCGGCCATATCCGCAAAATCAGCGCAAACTTTTGACGCCGCCGCCGCCGGCAGCCATTCGCTTTCCGACGCGATAGAGCAAATGAACAACATTTCCGGCACGACCAAACAAATAGCCGGCGCGATCAAACGCCTCGGCGAAAAATCCAATAAAATAAACGAAATCGTTGAACTTATAAGCGCCGTGGCTGACCAAACCAACCTTTTGGCGCTCAACGCGGCGATTGAGGCGGCCCGCGCGGGCGAACAAGGGCGGGGGTTCGCGGTGGTGGCGGAAGAAGTGAGAAAACTCGCCGAACAATCCCGGCAGTCAACCGATAAAATAACCGTGGAAATCGCCGAAATAAAAAAAGAAATGGATAATGCCGCAGATTTGATGGACACCGGCTTGGAAGAAGCAAAAAAAGGCGTAGACGCCGTTACCAAAAACGGGGAGGTTTTCACGGAAATCATCGGCAACATAAACGCGCTGAACACGGAGATAAAGCTCATCTCCGCCGTGGCCGGCAGCCTTTCCGAAGCCAGCGGGCTGGCGGATAAATCGGTGCGGGAACTGGATGAAATCATCCTGAAAACAACCGGCGCGACGGAGAATATTTCCGCAGCGGTTGAGCAGCAGTCGGCCGGCATAGCCGAAGTTGCCAATTCAAGCCGTAATCTGGCCGATATCGCTGGCAACATGGAAAAACAGGTGGCCCGTTTCCGGCTGTAAAATGCGGCGCAAACAAGCAAAGGCAATTGACAGGCCCCGCCCCGGGCATGCCATTGGCAAAACCTGTTCCCGCCGCCAATGGAAACAGGCTTTTTAATATTTTGCCGTAATTGATTTGCCTGAAATTTATATTGCCCTCCCCCAGATGAAACCATGGCGCCTTTGCGGCCGGTTTGCCATACCGCTTTGCTTGAAATACCTGTCAAGCCTTTGCGGGGCATGGATGGCCAAAGGCTGAGTTTGCTGCGGACGGCCAAATCCGGCCAAGGCCCGTTTGCGTTTTGCGCCCCGCAGGGCGGCAACCCGGCCCGCAAATCCTATCCTTGTTTCTGGCCGGGGAGCGGCATGGATCATACAGGCGCGTGCTACTTGCAAGCGCCCGGCGCCGTTACTTTACATACGTTATGCCCAGGCGGTCAAGGGCGGCCCGCACGATCACGCTGTCGGTTTCCCAGTAGCTTGCCCCTTTGATGGTTTGGAAATTGCCCGGCAGCATCTCAAACCGTATGCCCCTCCTGCTGTAGTAGGGGAAAGAGCGCACCATTTTCAGGGCGCCGGGAATGGTAAGATCGGTTTGGAAGGATTGCCTGGTCGTATCCCATAAAGAAGGCAGTTTCAGCAATCCGTTCAGGCTGAAAGCCTGGTCGCTCAAGGCTTCCATAAATTTTTGCTGCCGGAGCACCCGCCCGATGTCGCCCAGCTCACCGCTGCGAAAACGGACGTATTTAACAGCCGTGGCGCCGTCCATCAACTGATAGCCCCGTTTTATATGTATGTAAAGGTTTTGGTAAGGATCCTCATAGTCCATATCGTCCTCTACATACAGGCCTATCCCGCCCAGGGCGTCGATCAGTTTTATAAAGCCCCCGGCGTCTAATATCAGATAAAAGTCAATCGGGACGCCGAGAAAATCCGCCGCCGTCTGACGGGAAAGTTCCACCCCGCCATAGGCGTATGCGTGGTTTATTTTTTCTTCTTCCGGCTCGTCCCGGCCCGGTATCTTAACCAAAGTATCGCGCGGGATGGAAAGTACGGCGACGTTTTGTTTGGAAAGGTCGAAGCTGGCCAGCACCAAACTGTCGGAACGGCGCGGCTCTCCCGGCTCGTCCGTTTCCAGCCCGTCAAGGCCGAGAATCAAAAGATTAAGCTGCGCCCGCGCGCCGGTTTGGGCCGCGCCGTGCGGCATGGTCGTGTTCGCCCCGTCGCCCGGCGTGAAAAACAGGTAATCTATGACCGTATAAAGTTTAATCCCCGCTAAAGAGGCGGCGATTAAAAAAAGCAATAAAAAAACAATGCGTCCCCAGCGCGGCTTTCTCTTCACAGGGCGCCGGCCGGTTGTGTGAGCGTGTGCCATCAGCCGTCCCTCTTGAATAATTTATTCAAAAAATAATTCCAGCAATCTATGCAATCAGGGTGAATGTAACGCTGGTCGCGTAAAAGATATTCCATATTATATTTTAGCGCCGTCAACATAGCCAGATTCATATTCGCGCGGGCAAGGCGGCGTACCTTGTCCACTCCTTTCTGTACGCGGGCGGGTTCGGTATAGTCGGCGAGAAAGATAACCGTGTCAAGCGCGGACATATCTTTGCCGCCGGTGGTGTGCAGCGATATGGCTTTTAATATTTCCCCGTCGGTTACCCGGTATTTTTCCCGGGCGATTGTCATCCCCATTCTGGCGTGTAGCAACACCGGCTGCGCCTCTTCCAGCGGGCTGACGGAAAGACCCATCTCCCTGGCTTTTCGCGGCGCGTCATGGTTGGCCGTCTCCCGGCCGCAGTCGTGCAATAAAGCGGCGAGCCTGATTCTTTCCGGGTCAAGATTATAATGTTCCGCTAAAACAACCGCCTCGTGCATGACGTTAACGGAGTGCTCATACCTTTTTGGCGGCAAAGATTCTTTTAAAAGCGCGTCTATCTCCTGTATTTTCAATTTATTCCACCTTGCGGAAATATTTTTTCAGGTCAGATAAAGTCCTTCTTTTTTTATATACAGTTCGACGCTGGCCGGTA
Source organism: Acidaminococcales bacterium (assembly GCA_031275255.1). Classification (GTDB taxonomy): domain Bacteria; phylum Bacillota; class Negativicutes; order Acidaminococcales; family JAISLQ01; genus JAISLQ01. The sequence continues at coordinate 5,474 of JAISPA010000025.1, forward strand.
CGATGTATTTGAAAGAACGGCCGTTGCGGACGCGATCCCTTATATCGGTTGAGGATATTTCCAATTCCGGCGTGTCCAATTGTATGATGCGCTCACGGCCTTCGTCGCCGAAAAACTCCCATACTTTCTCCACCGCCGAGGCGAATCCGGGCCTTGTGGCGGCCACAAAACGACAATAGCGCAACAGGCCGTGGGCGTTCTCCCAATTGGGAATCTCCGCCACCGCGTCCGTGCCGACGATAAAATAAAAATCCGCGCCGCCTTTATAGCAGCCGTTGAGTTTGCGCAATGTGTCAATGGTATAAGCCACGCCCGCGCTGGCAACTTCAATGTCCGATACGCTGAAATAAGGGTTGTCGCCGGTCGCCAGCACGGTCATAATATAACGTTCGTGGGGAGTGGCCATGTGCGCCGCGTCTTTATGCGGCGGATAACCGGTCGGAATGAAAATCACCTTTTCGAGCGCCAGCGAATTCATGACAAAATCCGCGGTTACCAGATGCCCGACGTGTATAGGGTCAAAGGTCCCGCCCAAAATGCCTATCTGCCGTTTTTTCATGCCATCTCCTGTCGGCGGCGGGAGAAATAATCGCCAAGTAAGTTCTTTTTTTATTATATCAATTTGCCGGCGTTAAAACAACCGCCAGCTATATTTGAGTTACGGCCGGCGCAGGAAAAAATTCAAACAAAAGCGCAAAGGATACAAAAGCGAAAAACACTGTCATAAGCAAAGCGATGGCGATAATACTGTTCCCCGGTCAAAACACGGATAAGATTTTTCTCTGAACGGCAGTATGAATGCGCTTTATCTCTCAGTTCATAAATTTGTCCCCGTTTGCTCACAATTATTTCACAGCAGGTTTGTTGACGGGACCTGATAGTTTCTTTAAAATTAAATTATAACCGGCGCCTGTTTTACCCTTACCATAGACAGCACGCCCTGTCCCGTCTTTGGACAAAATATGATGAAAAGCGCCGTTTTTCCTGCGGAACATTAAAAAACCTTAACATTTCAGGCAATATAAACGCGCCCCAATGGATTTTGCAGCACTTTATGAGAAAAGGAGTCGTAAATTATGTTGAAGATTATCGGCAAAGCCAAGATAGCGCTCGCGCTTTTGGTTGCGGCGGCGCTTGCCTGTTACGGCGGCTACAGTTATTATGTGAAAGCGTCGGCAGGCGAAAGCGGCCTGCAAACGGTAAAAGTCTCGGCCGGCGACATCAGGAACACCGTTTCGGCTACCGGGACGGTCAAGCCGGTAAACAGCGTCGACGTCAGCTCGAAAATCACCGGCCGGATAGTTGACGTCAAGGTCAAAGAAAACGATTGGGTAAAGGAAGACGACGTGCTGTTCATACTCGACTCCCAGCAGTACCAGAGCGATCTTAATCGCGCGGAGGCCACGCTCAACAACGCGGCGGCGCATCTTGCCCGCATGGATTCGCTGCTGAGAAGCGGGGCGGTGGCGCAGCAGGAATTTGACTCGGCGCAGAAGGATTATTTGGTGGCAAAGGCCGCCTATGACACTTCCGCCTCCAGCATGGCCGATACGATCATAAAAGCGCCGGTAACGGGAATGGTGATCGGCAAGCCCACCCCCGCCGGGCAGACGGTGGCGCCGGGCATTTCCACGCCCATGGTGCTTATGACGATCGCCGATATGTCGATAATGCAAAGCGAAACATTGGTGGACGAGTCGGATATTGGCCAGGTGCAGCTTGGCCAGAAAGTTGATTTTACTGTCGACACCTATACTTCCGAGGTTTTTCAGGGAGTGGTCAGCCTTATCTCGCGCAAGGCCGAAACCACCAATAACGTCGTGTATTACAAGGTATACGTCGACGTGCTGGACAACCGTCAGCTGCTTTTCCCCAACATGACCTCGAGGGTTACCATATACACCGCCGAGGCGAAAAATGTGCTGACCCTGCCGCTGTCGGCGGTGCGCGAAACCAAGGATGGCTATTTCGCCTATAAAGTCCTGCCAGGCGGCAAGATGGAGGAAGTCAGAGTCGCCTTGGGCCTTAGGGGGGACGACCGCATAGAAATAACGAGCGGTCTTAACGCAGGCGATGCGGTGCTCCTGAAAGCGGCGGCCGCCGCGGCGCCGGCCAACCGCGCCGGCAACATGCGCGGGCCAAGGCTGTTCTGAGGAGGCGATTCTAATGCAGACAATAAAGATAACCGATGTTTACAAGACTTACGTCATGGGCGACAATGTTGTAAACGCTTTGGCGGGCCTCGATCTGTCGGTGGAGGACGGCGAATTTGTCGCGATCATGGGGCCGTCCGGTTCCGGCAAATCCACCCTTATGAACATACTCGGCTGCCTCGACCGCCCGAGCAGGGGTTCCTATATGCTGGACGGGCGCGAGGTAAGCGAATACAACGACGACGAGCTGGCCGTAACGCGCAATAAAAAGATCGGTTTTGTCTTTCAAAGTTTTAACCTTTTGCCGCGCATGTCGTCTTTGCAAAACGTCGCGCTGCCGATGGTCTACGCCGGCGCCCCGGAAAAAGAGCGCCTGAAAAAAGCCGCCGACGCGCTCGGGAAGGTAGGATTGGCCGATAGGATTAATCACCGTCCGAACGAACTGTCAGGCGGGCAGAGGCAAAGGGTCGCGATCGCCAGGGCGCTGGTGAACAACCCTTCCATCATCATGGCGGATGAACCCACCGGCAACCTTGACAGCAAATCCGGGCAGGACATAATGGCGATGTTCAAGGGCCTGAACGCGGAAGGGCGCACGATCATCCTGGTTACGCACGAGCCGGAGATCGCCGCGCTGGCCAGGCGCGAGATTCTTGTCCGGGACGGCTTGATCGTTAAAGACGAGAGGTGAATTGTATGTTTTGGGAAAGCTTTACCATCGCGCTGGACGGGCTCAGAGCCAACAAACTGCGATCGATACTGACCATGCTGGGCATCATTATCGGCGTGGCCGCGGTCATAACCATGGTTTCACTGGGCCTGGGCGTGCAGGAACGCGTGCGCAGCTCAATAGCCAGCCTGGGCAGCAACCTTCTGATCGTTCTGCCCGGCGGCACGACTTCGTCCGGCGCGCGGATGGCTTATGGCACAGGCGCGCGCCTTACTTACGACGACGCCAAAGGCATTGAGAAAAGCGTTGATAACGTGGCGGCGGTCGCTCCGGCCGTCTCCCGTTCCTACCAGGTAGTTTACGGCAACCAGAACTGGACGACCAGCGTGGAAGGCACTACGCCTTCTTACATGCAGGTGCGCGACTTTGCCATGAAAGAGGGGTCTTCCTTCACCGCGCGCGATCTCGACAGCCGGGGACGGGTCGCCGTCATCGGCAAGACGGTGGCGGAAAACCTTTTTCCCGGCGCCGAACCGGTCGGGCAGACCATCAGGATAAATAAAGCTCCTTTCAAAGTCCTGGGCGTGCTGGAAAGCAAAGGCCAGTCGGCGGGCGGGCAGGATCAGGACGACGTCATCTTCATCCCTTTGACCACCGCGCAGCAGCGCATGATGGGAATTACCTACGTGCAGAGGATAAGCATACAGGCGGCGGCGGAAGAAGCCGTAAATCAAGTGCAGGACGACGTAACGGAATTTTT
>JAISPA010000134.1 GCA_031275255.1 Acidaminococcales bacterium
AAGTCTATTTTGAGCGGCGACGGCGACAAATACCTTTATTCCAAAGACCGTGAGAGCAGGGTGGGCGGCAGCGCGATCAAGATCACCAGCCTTTTGAACAGCAAATCGCTGGATATTTATGTAAACATGCTGCAGGAATTAGATAAATTGTTCACGAGCGATTCGCGCGGACGGGATTTGTTTTTGCGCGACGCTTGCGGCGCCTTCACCGCCAAACTCAACCGGTTTGTGATAAGCACGCCGGGGGTAATCGGCTATTGCCTCTATCCATACCGCATGGAGGTCGCGGTATTGACCGAACATTCCATGCGGACGGCGATTATCGCCACCAAGCTGGCGCAACTGACCGGCATGGACAGCCGGGAAATTATGGCGGTAACTTACGGCGCTATTTTGCATGATATAGGCTGTACCGAACTGCCTGACCAAATGCGCAATTTCAATAAGCGATTTTCCCTTGACGAACAGAAACTTTATAAAAAGCATGTGCTCACCGGCGTGAATATTGTCAAAAGCCATCGTTTCCTGCCGCGGGAGGTGCTGCTTATCATCGGCAGCCATCATGAAATGCTTGACGGCAGCGGTTATCCGCTTGGTTTAAAAGCGGACAAGCTGCCGGGCGTCGTGCGGGCGGCAGCTTTGGCCAACGCGATCGACCAGGCGCTTTATCCTTTGAACAGCGGCCGGGAAGCGCTCAAATTGCCGCAGGTCATCAAGGAACTGCCGCACTGGGCCTTGCATTTTGACCCAAGGATGTGCGCTGTTTTAATTAAATATTTTGAGGATTTTATCATGAGCAACCGCGTTACGCTTGACGACGGCCGTTTGGCGGAGATCGTCTGGAGCCACACGGCGTACAAGGAACCGGTGGTAAGGACGAGCGACGGCGAGATTATTGACCTTAACAAAATTGTGGGGCTGAACATAGAAAGTTATTCAATATAGGGAGAAAATTACATGAAATGGCTTCGTTATGAGCATAAGGGAAAGGTTTTTTACGGATTTTTAACCGACGCCGGCCTTGTCGCGGCGGCCGCCGGCCTCCCTTGGGAGGGGGCAGCCCCTACCGGCCACACGGCGGCGTTAAGCGACGTTACCGTCCTCGCACCTTGCCAGCCGGAAAAGATCGTCTGCGTTGGCGTAAACTATCTTGACCACGCGCAGGAATCCAATCGCAGCCTGCCGCCGGAACCGCTCATTTTCCTGAAGCCGCCGACGGCGGTGATCGGCCCCGGCGAGGCGATCGTCCATCCTGACATCAGTGATAATGTTCATTATGAAGGGGAATTGGCGATCGTAATCAAAAAAAGGTGCCGAGCGGTAAAAAAAGATGAAGCGGCGGAATATATTTTCGGTTGTACCTGCGCCAACGATGTAACAGCGCGCGACTTGCAGCGCAAGGACATTCAGTTCACGCGCGCAAAGTCTTTTGACACCTTCTGTCCGCTGGGGCCTTACATTGAGACCGGGTTTGATTTTGCCGGCGGGGAAATAAAAACCAGGCTGAACGGCCGGCTGGTGCAGTCGTCCAACATTAACCGGCTCATTTTCAAGGTTCCGGAGATAATTGAATTTATCAGCAAGGTTATGACCCTTTGTCCCGGCGACGTCATCTTAACCGGCACGCCCGGCGGCGTCGGGCGTATGCAGGACGGCGACCTTGTCGAGGTGGAAATCGAGGGTATAGGGGTATTGAAAAACACCGTTATCGGCGGGTAAAAAGGAGTTTATGAGCATGCGGTTCAAATTTTACCATAACAATCTAAACGTAAGGGATTTGCCGAAAAGCCTGGCTTTTTACGAGGCAGCGCTGGGGCTGAAAGAAGTAAGGCGTATACAGCCGGAAAGCGGCGCTTTTGAAATAGTTTTCCTTTCGGACGGGCAAGTGCCGCACCTTTTGGAACTGACCTGGCTGCGCGGCTGGGACAGGGATTACAATCTCGGCGACAATGAGTTTCATCTGGCTTTCAGCACGGACGATTACGCCGCCGCGCACGAAAAGCACGAAAAAATGGGCTGTATCTGTTATGAAAATCATGACATGGGTATATATTTCATAAGCGATCCCGACGGTTACTGGCTGGAAATAGTGCCTGCGAGGTAATTTGACATGAAAAAATACAAAGTCGTCCTGACCAACAATCTGCGGTTGGCCGGGGTGGAGAAGATGCGGCAGATATTCGATTTGAAAACAAGAGAATCGGGCACGCCGGAAGAAACCTGGGAGGCTTGGCTGGCGGAGGCCGATGCCGTCTGCTCCGGCGGCAGAATAAAAATAGACGGCAGTTTGCTGGATAAAGCGCCTAATGTGAAAGTTGTCTCACAAATCGCCGTCGGCTATGACAATATAGACGTTGCGGCCTGCAGCCAAAGAGGTGTGCTGGTGGGCAATACGCCCGGCGTGGTAACCGACGCGACCGCCGATATCGCTTTTGGACTCATTTTATGCAGCGCACGTTACTTGCACAAAGCGTGGGAGTATGTCAAAAGCGGGGAATGGGGCAGGAGAAAGCCTTTTGTCATGGGAACGGACCTTAAAGGAAAACTGCTCGGCATCATCGGTTTAGGCAACGTCGGCCTGGCCGTCGCCCAAAGGGCCAAAGCCAGCGGTATGGCTGTCGCTTATCACAACCGCAAGCCTGCCGCCCAAGCGACGGAAATCGGGGCGGAATATTTATCTTTTGACGAACTTTTGGGCAAAGCCGATTTCGTGCTCCTGTCTTTACCGCTCAACGAGAAAACGCGGAAATTTTTCGGAGACAGGCAATTTGCTCAAATGAAACCAACGGCCCGTTTCATCAATATCGGGCGCGGCGGCCTGGTAGACACAGATGCCCTCTGCCGGGCGCTCAGAGACAAAAAAATCGCTTACGCCGCTCTTGACGTTACCGACCCTGAACCGTTGCCGGCCGGCCATCCGCTTTTAGCTTTTGACAACGTCGCGATCTTTCCGCACATTGGCGGGCATGCGCGGGAAACCCGTGACGCCATGTCGCTTATGGCTCTTGACAACCTGCTTTGCGCCCTGGAAGGGCGCAAAATGCCTTCCTGCGTCAACAGCGAATTGGAAAGACGGTTGAGCGCGACTTCACCCGGCAAAAGACCCGACTCCCGCTGAACGCCCACTCCTCAAAAAGGCAAGCTGCGCCTGCCGGCTTTTGTCTTTCCATGGCGAAGCCTTACCCTTGTTCGTTTTGGACTTCGCCGGAAAGAGGCCGTCCGTGACCCTTCCGCCGAATTTTAACCGTCCATGGCAAATTCGGCATTTGGCCGTCCTTGGCCTTCAAAGGTTCGGCGAGGCTTTGCTGCACCGCCCGGCAGGGAAAAGACCGGCGTTTGGTAAACTTTTAGGCGTTACGGGGTAATATGCTGTCTCCCGCCGCCATAAGGCGGCGGGCGCGTCATTGGCGGCGGGCGGGAAAGGCGGGTCAGGGTGGACAAAGAAATAGTCCTCATTTTGCAGGAAAAAACCGGTTGGGACAATATCGCCAAATACTTGGGCAAAGACTTCTTCCCCTTGGACACCTCGGAGGAAGAAATTGTCGTTGACGCGAAAGATACCGATGAAACGGAAAGCGAAGGCCGGATTTACATAAAACTTTACAGCGGTATGTTGGTCAACGGCGTCAGCCGCGTAAAAATTGCCTACTCGGAAGGGGAGATGATAGTCGCGGGACAGGCGGTTGCGATCAAGGAGATTGTGCTTACACGCATGTCCGGTTCCTACGGCGACTTTTTGCGCCAGGCGGCCAACCTGGCCGGCAAATATAAATGCGCGTTGGAAAGCCGCAACCATGAGCAAAGAGCCAATGACGCGATTAAGGGCGTTGAGTTTGGGCGCTTCCATGTCAAAGAATTTGCCGGCCGCACGGTGGAGGAGGCGCTTTTTGAACTCGCCTGGTGGCATCTGTGCGGCATAAGCCAGGCTGCGGCGGAATTTTCCCTGCATCCGGGCGAGCGGCTGCCGGTCCGGCGGCTGCGGGTGGAAATCAGAAAACTCCGATCGGTACTGGCCATGCTGGAGAAAATCTTCACGCCGGAGGCCGCAAAATGGCGGGAAAAGTTGCGCACTTTCACCGTAAAACTTGCGCGCCTGCGGGAATTGGACGTAGCCTTGAGCAACTGGCGCGGCAATGCCCTGCGCAGAAAAAAATATTCCAAACAGGGCGATCGCCTGTCGGAATTTTTATGCAAAGAACGCACGGCGGAATTGGCCAAAACAGCGCCCGCTTTCGAATTGACCCGTTTCACGCCCCTGCTCTTATCCTTCATGGCCTGGGTGTCTGGCATGCCCCTGCGCGAGGAGCGGGAAGAAATATTGCTCAACAAGGCAGCCAACAAAAGGCTTGCCCGCTGGTATCGCCGTATGCAGTCGATCGTCAGGCGTTATCCCGATTTTTCCGACGACGGCGCGGCGCACGCGGTCAGGATAAAAGCAAAATCTATGCGTTACGTCATGCAGAGCATGTCAGGCAAGGCCTACGGCGACGACAACAAAGTAATGAGAAGCCTGAAACGCTTCCTGGACGCTCTCGGCATATTGCACGACAATCATGTGAACGAGGAAATCGCCAAAAGTACGCTCAAAAAAGGCGGCAATCCTGAACTCATTTATCAGGCGGGCGTCTTTACCGGCAGCGAGAGGGAACAGCAAATGCGCGTAAGGAAAATGCTGCCTGCTTTGTGGGACAAGTTCGCGGATGACTGGAAAAATTGGTTTTAGGGCGTGTTCGCGTTACATAAAATGTCCAGGCCGGCGCGCCGAAAGCAAAAAAGCGGCGGTCTTGAGGGTGAGCGAAAGCGCGGCCGGCGAAAGCCGGCCGTTTTTTACAACAGATCCGCGAGAACGATGGTCTGCGTCCGGCCGGGGCCGACGGACACTATGCCAAGCGGCGCGCCGGACAGTTCGGAAAGCCTTTCGATGTAGCGGCGGGCGTTGGCGGGCAGTTCGCCGTAACTGCCGGCGGAAGAGATGTCGGTCTGCCAGCCGGGCAGTTCTTCGTATAACGGCCGGCATTTAGCCAGTTCTTTGAGGCTGGCCGGCATGTAATCAATGCGCTGACCCTCATAGGAGTAACCTGTGCATATTTTCACCACAGGCAGCTGGTCCAATATGTCGAGGCGGGTGATCGCCAGATAGTCCATGCCGCTGAGCCGCGCGGCGTATTTTATTACCGCGGCGTCCACCCAGCCGCAGCGGCGCGGGCGTTTGGTAACCGTGCCGTATTCGTTGCCCCGGTCGCGGATGTGGTCGCCGGTTTCATCTGAAAGTTCCGTAACGAAAGGCCCTTCGCCCACGCGGGTGGAGTAGGCCTTCACCACGCCCACCACCGTGCCGATGGATTTCGGCCCCACGCCCGCGCCGGTGCATACGCCGCCCGCGATCGGGTTGGAACTGGTAACATAAGGATAAGAGCCGTGATCAATGTCCAAAAAGGTCGCCTGCGCGCCTTCATACATTATTTTCTTGCCGCCCGCAATCGCCTTGGCCAAAAGAAAGCCGGCGTCCACTACATAAATACGCAATTTTTTGGCGTATTCCATGTATTCGGCGAACACTTGCGCAAAATCATAGCCCGGCGCGCCGTAAATCTTGTCAAGCAGGAGATTTTTTTCGGCAAGGCAATTTTTCAGTTTTTCAGCGAAAATTTCCTCATCCATGAGGTCGCACACCCTTATGCCGGTCCGCGCCATTTTATCCGCGTAACAGGGCCCGATCCCGCTCTGGGTCGTGCCTATTTTGCTTGCGCCTTTATATTCTTCCTGCAGCTTGTCGAGCGCCTTGTGATAGGGCATGATAACATGCGCCCGGTCGGAGATGCGCAGATTGCCGGTATCTATCCCCCGGCGGTTTATCGCTTCAATCTCGCCCAGAATGACCTTGGCGTCCAGGGCGACGCCGTTGCCTAAGACACAGAGTTTGCCGGGGTGCAATATGCCTGACGGCAAAAGCCTCAATTTGTATTCCTCGCCCGCGACGACCACTGTATGCCCGGCGTTTGACCCGCCGGAATACCGCACGACTATATCGGATTTTTCCGCAAGATAGTCAACGATCTTGCCTTTGCCCTCATCTCCCCATTGGGCGCCGACAACTACGACAGACGGCATAACAATCCACTCCTTTGTCAGATTTCAAAACGCGCCAGGATAAGATCAACGTTTCTTAACATATAAGCCGGATCGAAACATTCTTTTATCTCATCTTCCGTAAGGAATTCAGCGATGTCGGGGTCTTTCGCGATATTAGCCTTAAAGTCCGCCCCTTCCAGCCAGCGCGCCATGGCGTTTCTCTGCACCCACAAATAAGCGTCCTCGCGCAGGACGCCTTTGCCCACCAGGGCAAGCAGCACCCTTTGGCTGAAAATAAGGCCGCCGGTCTTGTTGAGGTTGGCCAGCATGGCGTCCGGATAAACCAGCAGACGGTCTATGACGCCGGTGATTTTCTCCAGCATGTAATCAAGCAGTTGCGCGCTGTCGGGCAGGATCACCCTTTCCACCGAGGAATGGGAAATATCCCGCTCATGCCAGAGGGCGACGTTTTCCAGCGCCGCCTGCGCGTTGGCGCGCAATATACGGGCCAGGCCGCTGATCCTTTCGCAGGTGATGGGATTGCGCTTGTGCGGCATGGCGGAGGAACCTTTCTGCCCCGGCGTGAAATATTCCTCCGTTTCCCGGATATCCGTCCTTTGCAGGTTCCTGAGTTCGGTCGCGTATTTGTCGAGCGATGAGCCGGCGATCGCCATGGCGGTGATAAATTCGGCGTGGAGGTCGCGCTGTATGACCTGCGTGGCGATGCGCGCCGGGCGAAGGTTGAGCTTTTCGCATACATATTTTTCCACAAAAGGGTCTATGTTGGAGTAAGTCCCGACCGCGCCGGACAGCTTGCCCACCGCCACCGCCGCGCGGGCGGTTTTCATGCGTTCAAGGTTGCGTTCGTTCTCGTCCAGCCAAAGGGCGAACTTTAACCCGAGCGTCATGGGTTCGGCGTGTATGCCGTGCGTACGCCCGACCATAGGCGTATGTTTGTGTTCGGCCGCCCGCCGCCGCAAAACAACGGCCAAAGCCTCAAACCGTCCGATAATGATGTCCGCGGCGTCCCGCATAAGGCACGCCAGCGCCGTATCCTTGACGTCGCTGGAAGTAAGGCCCATGTGTATATACTTGGAGGCGTCGCCTACCCGCTCCGCCACCGCCGTCAGAAAAGCCAGAATATCATGATTGGTAACTTTTTCGATCTCGCGTATCCGCTCCACCGTAAAGTCCGCTTTTTCCCGGATCGCGCAAAGGGCGTCTTCCGGAACCTGTCCCAATTCGGCCATGGCTTCGGCGGCCAATATTTCTATTTTCAGCATAGTGCGAAATTCATTGTCATCCGTCCATAACCCCGCCATTTTGGGGGTAGTGTAGCGTTTGATCATATATTGTCGCCCCTTTACCGGAATTTCGCGGCGCGGCAACGCTCCGCGGCCGGGCGCCGCCCGTACTAATAATACTACCATTTATGGAAAAAAATGTAAAGAAAAGCCGCGCCGTCCGTTGTTTACGGCTCGCCCATCCGGCTGTAGTTCCTGAATAAAGTAAACCTTTTCTCGAAATAAAGCTGGATTTTGCCGACCGGACCGTTGCGGTGCTTGGCGACAATAAGGTCGGTGATGTTTTCGTTGCTGGTTTCCTTGTTGTAGTAATCCTCCCGGTACAAAAAAGCGACAATATCAGCATCTTGCTCCAGCGAGCCGGA
>JAISPA010000077.1 GCA_031275255.1 Acidaminococcales bacterium
GTTGAAATCAACGAAGCCTTTGCCGTGAAGATACTGGCTTGCTGCCGCAAATTAGGCTTGCCGCCGGAAAAGGTCAACAAACTGGGCGGCGCACTGGCTTACGGTCATCCTTACGGCGCCTCGGGCGCCATAATATTGCTGCATTTATTAAAAACACTGGAAAAGGCAAAAGGCCGTTTCGGGATTGCCGCGATCGGCGCGGTGGGAGGCTTGGGTGCGGCCGTGCTGGTGGAAAAACTTTGACCATGCTGATACAACAATTGCTGGAAAATCACCCGGCTGGCAGAACCTGCCTGATTTGCGGCGAACGCCGCCTGACCTACGGGCAGATGCTCCGGCAGGTTGACGAAGCGGCGCGTTCATTGGCGGCGGTGATACAAAAAGGCGACAAAGTGCTTTTGCGCCTGTCCAACCCTGTAGGCCAGCTTTTGACTTTCTTCGCCATAATAAAAGCGGGCGGAATCTGTGTCTTTGCCGGCGCAAGTTTTCCCGGCCGAATCTGCCGGGAACTTTCAGCAGCCTATGACATAAAACACGAGATCGCCGATGAATTTACCGGCGGCGGCCTGCCGGCGCACGAATTGCCAACGATTGCCGGGGATGACATTTTCCTCGGCGCTTTAAGTTCCGGCACAACCGGCGCGCCCAAAGCGCTCTGGCGCGACCATGCCAGCTGGCTGGCGGCTTTTCCCGAACAAAGCAGGATTTTCGGCATAACCGGCGACGATCGGCTTTATATAGCCGGGCCGCTTTCTTACACCGCCAATCTCAACGCGTGCCTGCATATCTTTTTCGCCGGCGGCGCGGCCGGCATTGCCGGCCGGAAACTGCCGCGCGGCTGGCTGAAAGAAATGGCGGAGCATAAAATAAGCGCCGTGTTCATGGCGCCGGCCAATTACCGTGTATTGCTCCGGGTCATGCCGTCGCCGCTTGAAAACGTCCGGTCGGTAGTGAGCGGCGGCGCCAAGATGGATAAACATACGGCGGCGAAACTGCTGGAATATTTTCCCCGCGCCCGGATAGTGGAATATTACGGCGCGAGCGAACTCGGACACGTCAGTTACGCGGAGGCGCGGGATATTTTGGCGCGGCCTGCTTCGGTTGGGCGCCTTTTCCCCGGCGTCAGCGTAAGGATCGTGGACGGCCTGATCTTTGTAAAAAGCCCCTACATAGTTCCCGCCCTGCGTCCGGAAGCGACGGCCGGCGACGTGGGCGAGCTGGACGGGGAAGGCTATCTGACCCTTTACGGACGGGCGGCGGGCGTGATAAACGTGGCCGGGATTAAAGTTATGCCCGAACGGGTGGAAGATGTGCTGAAAAAGTGCCCGGATATCAGCGATGCCGCGGTTACAGGGATAGAGGACGCGACAAAGGGGGAAAAAATCTGCGCCTTTGTCGTCCGGCGCGGCGACAAGCTAACAAAGCGGGAGATAGTAAGATTTTGCCGGTATAATATGGATCAATACAGTTGCCCGCAGAAAATAATCTTTACCGACGCCCTGCCTCTTAACGACAACGGCAAGGTTGATCGGGCGGCGTTGCGACGGCTGTTGAAAGATGGCGAAAATGGATAACATCAAAGAACTGTTGCCGCAAAGGGAGCCTTTCTTGTTTGCGGACGCGATATTGACGGCGGAAATTGGGCTTATATCCGCCGTCAAAAGTTACGGCGGCGACTTTGTTTTCGCCCAATGTACGGCCGACGGGCAAAAATACGTGCCGTCGGCGATAATTATCGAATCATTGGTGCAGTGCGGTGGGGCGGGAATAAAAAAAATTGGTCTGGGCGGCGGCGTTTTTGTCCTGGCGTCTATAGACAAAGTCAGGATACGGGGCTTTGCCGAACTGCCCGCGACTGTCGACATGCAGATACGGACAATTAAAGCCGCAGGGAAGATACTCAGGCAAACAGGCGAGGCGCGTTGCGGCGGCAAGTTCATTCTGAGCGCCCGCTGGAACTGCCTGTTTCTGCCTAAAAACGCTTTTGTGCGCTGAACGCCCTTGCCAAAAGCGTTTTTTATGGATTTTGCCGGCAAATTAACTTGCACTTTTCAGATTGGCATTTTTAATAAGATTTTTGTTGACATTTTTTTTATTTCTTATTATAATTACCATTGTATTAGCAACAGGTAATAATACTGGGTGATGATTTGTGAAACAGGCTAAAAAAGTCCGACGGCAGGAGCTTTTACAGGAAATTTTACAAAACAATCCCTTTTATACCGATGAGCAACTTGCCGCTGAGTTGTCAGTAAGCGTACAGACAATAAGGCTTGACAGGATATGTCTTGCCATTCCCGAATTGCGCGAACGCGTGAAGACAATGGCGGCTCGTGCCCAGGTTAAATTAAAAGCTGTTGACAGCCGCGGCATAGTCGGCGAGCTTATCGACATGGAGCCGGGCGTGAGCGGCATTTCGGTTATGCGCGTAAGCCCTGACATGACCATAAGCAGGGAAGGCGCAGCCAGAGGGCATTATATGTTTGCGCAGGCCAATACGCTTGCCCTGGCGATAATTGACGCGCCGGCCGCCCTAACGGGGGTTGCGAACATAAAATACCTGAAGCCGGCCTACAGCGAAGAACGGCTTGTCGCCAAAGCGCGGGTGATACGTCAGCGCGGCAATAAATATTTTATATGGGTAAAAATCAGAAATGACAAATATGAAGTATTCAGGGCCAAATTCATAGTACTGTCTTTAGTCGGCGGAGAGGGCAACGCAAAATGAAAATAGCGGTCGATGTTATGGGTACAGATTACGGCCCGGGCGAAATAGTGCAGGGAACGATTGACGCCGTGAATGATTTTGGGTGCAGGGTAATCTTGGTTGGCGATGAGAAAGAAATAGAAAAAATTCTTGGCGAAAAGAAAATACACGCGCTGACGCGTTCGAAGATTTCCATCTGCCACGCCGGCGAAGTCATTGATATGCATGAACACCCGAGCGTTGCCGTGCGCAAAAAAAAAGACGCTTCCGTCGTTTTGGCGACCAAGCTTTTGAAAGAAGGCAACTGCCAGGCGGTTATTTCACCGGGAAGCACGGGGGCGGCCGTTGCCGCCGCTCTTTTCGGACTGGGGAGGATAGCCGGCATTGAGCGCCCGGTTATCGCGACGCCTATCCCCAATAAAAGCGGTACGACCGTAGTTGTCGATTCCGGCGCGAATGTTGACAGCAAACCGCAGCACATGGTGCAGGCGGCGATTATGGGATCACTTTACGCCAGGCATGTGCTGCAGATAAAAAATCCGCGCGTTGGTCTCTTGAACATAGGCGAGGAAGAAACGAAAGGCAACGAGCAGGCGCAGGTTACCTACCCTTTGCTGCGGCGGCAGAAAGCCGTTAATTTTGTCGGCAACGCCGAGGGGCGGGATGTTACCAACGGTAAAGTTGACGTCGTGGTCTGTGACGGTTTTGTCGGCAATATCCTCTTGAAGTTTGCCGAAGGGCTGGCGGTCGTGATCATGCAGCTTTTGCGGGAAACAATAAAAAGCGGCGGTATTTTTACCAAAATGGCGGCTCTGTTGATGTTTCCGGCTTTACGTGCGCTCAGGAAAAAAATTGACGTCGCCGAATACGGAGGTGCGCCGCTGCTCGGCGTCAACGGCACTTTCATAATATGTCACGGCAGTTCCAGAGCGCGCGACATCCGCAACGCCGTAAGGGTAGCCATTGAATTTAACAACAACAATCTTCTCGAACATATAAAAACCGCCGTCGAGGAGGGGAAAGAAGCGTAATATGCTGCAATCTAAACAAGCCGGGGTGCTCGGCGTGGCCTACAACGTTCCCGAAAACATCATGACAAATCAGGATCTGGAAAAAATAGTTGACACCAGCGACGAATGGATCACGGAACGCACGGGCATAAAAGAACGGCGTATAGCCGGCCCCGGCCAGGCAACCTCGGACATGTCCCTTGCCGCCGGACGGGAAGCGCTGGAAAGGGCCGGCATAAAAGCGAGCGATCTTGATCTGGTGATAGTATGCACGCTTTCGCCTGATACGCTCTTTCCTTCCACCGCCTGTATTGTTCAGGACAGGATCGGCGCCGTCAACGCGGGCGCGTTTGATTTGTCGGCAGGCTGTTCCGGCTTTGTGTACGGGCTTTCGGTCGCCTGCCAGATGGTAAACTCCGGCACACACAAAAAAATTCTTGTAATCGGCGCGGAAACCCTTTCCCGGATATTAAACTGGAAAGACCGCAACACCTGCGTTATTTTCGCCGACGGAGCGGGGGCCGCCGTCGTCGGCGAAGTGCCCGCAGGCTACGGTTACATCAACAGCGTGCTTGGCGCCGACGGAGCAGGCGGCAATTTTATAATAATGCCGGCGGGCGGGACGCGTATGCCCGCCACGGCAGAAACGGTCGCCGGCAACCTTCACAGCATACACATGGACGGAAGCGAAGTTTTCAAATTCGCCTCACGCATTGTGCCGAAAGTAGCTTTTGACGTACTTAAAGACACCGGAGTCGCGGTCGGCGATATTGATATCGTCATACCGCACCAGGCGAACGTCCGCATAATAAAATCAGCGGCCAAAAGGCTGGGTCTGCCGGTAGAAAAATTCTATGTAAATATTGAAAGATATGGCAATACCTCCGCCGCTTCCGTGGCCATAGCGTTGGCCGAGGCGTGGGAGAACGGTCTTATCCGCAAAGAAAACAATGTTTTGCTGATTGGTTTTGGCGCCGGACTGACCTGGGCGGGCTGTGTTCTTAAATGGTCTATTTAGCCAAGTGTTTAAGCAGGAAGGAAGTAATGTTAAGTGTACGAAAACCGCGTCTGTAAACTTTTCGGAATAAAATACCCAATTATTCAGGGCGGTATGGCTTGGGTGGCGACAAGCGAGTTGGCGGCCGCCGTTTCCAATGCCGGCGGACTCGGGATCATTGGGGCGGGACACATGCCGGCGGCGGTTTTGCGCGGAGAAATACAAAAAGCCAAAAAACTGACCCCCAAACCGTTTGGCGTTAACATCATGCTGCGGTCTCCTTTT
>JAISPA010000140.1 GCA_031275255.1 Acidaminococcales bacterium
TAGACGCGGGGGTTTTGCGGCAATCTTTTAAGGCTGATCATACCAATAACGTCTTCCCCCGCAAAGGCCAGCGCCACCAGCTCATCGCGCCGGCAGTGGGCCGCCCACGCTGCGCCGGCCGCGGGCAGGGCGAGGTCTCTATAGCTTGCGGCATATACTTTTTCTATTATTTCCCGCACCGAACCTGCGGTTTGCTCTCGCAGCAGGCTAAAACTTACCTCTTTCGGCATGGTGTTTCTTCCGTTCAATTCCTGCGCACGGCCGGAGAATTTTTTGTCAGATTGTAAATTTGCGCGCGTTTTGCCGCAGGTTTTCCGCCAGCTGCGACAGGCCGCCGCTGGCCACAGCGATCTCTTTTACGGATTCGGACTGGGTTTGCAGCGCGCAGACGGCTTCCTGCGTGTCTCTACTGATGTAATTGCTCAAATCATACACTTGCCGCACAACCTTTATAATATCATGGGTTTTTTCTGTTACATCCCGCATTTTGCCGGCAATTTCCTGTACATGCACGCCGATGCCCTGCGCCATATCAGCCAGTTGTCTAAAAACCTCTCCGCTCTCATGCACGACTTTGCCGCCGCGTTCCACTTCGGTCACGCCCGCCGTCATCGAGTCCACCGCTTGCTGCGTTTCCGCTTGAATCTGCTGAATGAGGCCGGCAATTTTCCCGGTGGCGGTTTGGGATTGTTCGGCCAATTTCCTTACTTCATCGGCCACAACACTGAACCCGCGGCCGTTTTCCCCCGCGCGCGCCGCCTCAATCGCCGCGTTAAGCGCCAAAAGGTTGGTCTGGCTGGAAATGGCGGAAATAGCATCCACTATCTCGCTGATTTCATGCGAACGCCCGCCCAGCGTTTTTATCATCGCCGCGGTGCTTTTGACGGCGTGCTCAATTTCTTTCATCTGCTTAGACGCCAGCGTAATCGAACGCGCGCCCTCTTGTGACTTCTTGATGGCCATTTCCGCGCCGTCCGCCGAACTTGCGGCCAAATCCGCAGCCGCATCTATTTTGCCGGCCACTTCTACTATGGTATTATGGACGTTATTGATTGAGCCAACCTGCGCACTCGCCTGCCCGGAAACTTTTCCGGCTTTTTCCGTGATGGTCTGCGCCACATTCGCCGACTGTCCGGAATGTGTATTAAGATCTTCGGAAGCGGCGACAAGTTGCTCCGCCGTATCCTGCAAATGCGTTATAAGGTTTCTTATCTGCGCTATCGTGCTGTTATACTGCATTGACAACACGCCCAGCTCGTCCTCCTGATACACTTTAACGAAAGTATTCAGCCGGCCCTCCCCTATGGCTTCGGATACCCGCGTCAGTTCTTTGATCGGCCGCCTTATATGCCGATAAAGTATATAACAAAGAATTATGGTGATAATCAGGCCGATCGCCTGTATAATAATCGAAACCGTCTTGCTTCGGCTGTATATCAGGCGGCAGTCGTCGGCGGAAGAATCGGCCGCTTCTTTATTGTATTGTTTCATTATCTCGCCGGATTGTAAAAGCCGCTCAAACGACTGGAGCGACTGCCCGTCGAGGAGCGCGCGCGCTTCCGCCCCCAATCCCCGCTGCCGGAGCGTTATGACTTGAGCGCTGACCTGCTGATATTCACGCCATTTAGCGATAACGTCTTCAATATAACCCATATCTTTTATGCGCTCATCTTCGCTGTTATAGTCCGCTTCTTTTACTGTTTTTACATAGTTGGCGAAAACCTGTTCCATCCGGGACGCGTTTTCTCCGCGCGCATTTAAGTCCTGTTGTATTTTTGCCGGATCAACATGTACGATCGCGCTAAGTTCATAGTTGCGCGCCAGATGCGCGCGGTCAATGATGGACTGCGCGTCCGTGAGTCCGTCAATACAGGCTATGGCTATATCGTCGATTTTCTGTTGGATATTTTTCATAGAGTAAAGAGCGTAAGCGCCTAAAATGTTTATTAAAAGCAAAACAGCCGCAAACGAGAAAACAAGTTTCGTTTTAATCGATAATTTTTTCATAAACTGCCGGCATCTCCCGCTGTTTAATTTTAAACCCATGTCCATAATAAACTATTTTAACATTATTTTAATAAAAATTAAATCGCTATTTTTTTGCCGCGACCCAAAGCCAAATGTTATAATTGATTAATGCCAGCAGGCAAACAAAGGAGATTTATTCGTGCGCAATTCCAACATCCGAAATTTTTCCATCATCGCGCATATCGACCACGGCAAATCGACCCTGGCCGACCGGTTGATCGAAACGACCGGCACGCTGCCCGCCCGCGATATGGAGCAGCAAGTGCTTGACAATATGGCGCTTGAACGCGAGCGCGGCATAACCATCAAGGCCCAATCCGTGCGCATCGATTACAAAGCAAGAGACGGGCGCGATTATGTGCTCAACCTCATAGATACCCCCGGCCATGTTGATTTCACTTATGAAGTGTCGCGTTCGCTGGCGGCCTGCGAGGGCGCTCTCCTGGTCGTGGACGCTACGCAGGGCATTGAGGCGCAGACGCTGGCGAACGTTTATCTGGCGCTGGAAAACGATTTGGAAATAATTCCCGTGATCAACAAGATCGACCTGCCCAGCGCCGACCCGGAGCGGGTCCGGCGGGAGATAGAAAGCGTCATAGGCATTGACGCCTCTGAAGCTATATTGGTCAGCGCCAAGACCGGCGCGGGCATAACCGACCTGCTGGAGGCGGTGGTAAAACGCGTGCCGCCGCCCGGCGGTTCGTCAGAACCGCCGCTTAAAGCGCTTATTTACGATTCTTTTTTTGATTCTTACAAAGGCGTCATACTATATATCAGGGTAATGCAGGGCGAAATAAAAAAAGGCATGAAAATACTGCTCATGGCTACGGAAAAAATTTATGAAGTTACCGAAACCGGTGTGTTTAAACCTTATCTTGTCAGCACCGGCAAGTTGTCCGCCGGCGAGGTGGGTTTTTTTGCCGCCGGCATAAAGACCGTACGCGACGTGCGGGTAGGGGACACGGTAACGGACAGCGACAACCAGGCGGCCGATATGCTGCCGGGGTACCGCCAGGCGACGCCCATGGTTTTTTGCGGCCTGTATCCGGTTGATACTTCCGAATACGGCAACCTGCGCGAAGCGCTGGAGAAGCTACGGCTCAACGATGCCGCGATAATCTTTGAGCCGGAGACTTCGATCGCCTTGGGGTTCGGTTTCCGCTGCGGGTTTTTGGGATTGCTGCACATGGACGTGATCCGGGAGCGCCTGGAGCGCGAGTACAATCTTACGCTGCTCACCACCGCGCCCAACGTCGTTTATCATGTGTACAAAACCGACGGGACTATGACGCCGGTGGACAATCCTTCCCTCATGCCCGATGCGGCGCTGATCCAAAGGATTGAAGAGCCTTTTGTCAAGGCTACGGTCATCGCGCCCAAAGATTTTATCGGCGCGGCCATGGAGCTGTCGCAGAACAAGCGCGGCGAATACGACGCCATGACCTGGCTTGACAGCACGCGGGTCATGCTTAAATACTACATACCGCTGAGCGAAATCATATATGACTACTTCGACCGGCTGAAGTCTTCCACCAAAGGCTACGCTTCGCTGGACTATGAATTGAGCGGCTACCGGCCGGCAAATCTTGTCAAACTTGATATTTTGCTCAACGGCGAGCCGGT
>JAISPA010000094.1 GCA_031275255.1 Acidaminococcales bacterium
ATTGCCGGTCGCTGCCGTCCAAGGCGTCAGGGTCATAGGCGACGCAGAAAGCCGTTATATATTCCTTTTCCGCCAGGACGTTTTTAAGAATGTCGTTCATCATCTTGCGGTCGGTGAGATTATTGGCTTTTAAGGTTTCAAACACCGTCGCAAGCGTTTCCGAAGTTATTCTGGCGCCCTGCAATTCTGCTTTAATCTCGTTCTTGTATTTGTCGGCCGTTTCCTCCGCCAGGCTGAAAGCGTCTTTTTTCGCCATTTCAACCGTTTTGCTGGAAACGATAACCGTCAGCGCTATAAAAGATACAATGACAACACTGGAAACTAAAAAGAATATTTTTGTTTGCAAGCTTAAATTTTTGAACATATTTTATTCCCTCGATCTGTATATTTCATATAATATATTTCACTGTACCCAGCCTAAACCCCTGCCTCTACGGCAGGAAGCAAAGAACGGTGCAGAATGCTTGCAGACTCGGTTGGTCGAATTGTGTTTGTCCTCGAAAGGGCGCGCTTGCTTCGCCAGAAAGTGTTAGTTCTGTGTTCAACAGATTATATGGTATATATTGTAACATACTTCTGTATAAAAGAAAATGTAAATACCTATTATTTATTATGGGTCGAAAATTGCCGGCAGCTAAAGCCTGTGCAGATACTCCAACAGTGCCGGGCGGGAATTTGCCAATTCGCCCGCCTGCGTTTTCCGTAAAAGACGGTTTAAAAAATCGCCGGTCATGCCGCTCGGTATACGGCCGTCCGTGTCGGCGGCGCCAATCGCCAGATCGCTCGTATGCACAGGCATAGCTTTGACCTTTTCCGCAAGTCGTTGAGAAAACCGCTGAAAAAGGGCGGCTTCTTGTTCGCCTCTGTGATATTGCTCAATAAAAGCGGCGCAAAGTTCCCGCAGTTTAGAAAAAGCATCCGCAAGGTCGCTGTTTAAGCGAAAATAGCCGCTTTGCGCTTCCGTACGCAGCCAGTCCGTGATCTGGCCGTCGTTGCCGCGCAGGCAGACGATGAATTTTTCATAGTTACGAAGCAACCAGGAAACGCGCCTTATGTTTTTGGAACTGTACAAGAGGCGGCTGAGTACTTGCTCCGCCATCGCCGCGGCTGCTTTGCCGCGGCAGGCCGGCGCGTGTTCAGGCGCTTTATCCTGGCGGCCTACATACGCTATAGCGTAAAACAAGGCGGGCCAGCGGAGAGTCAATTCAGCGGAAACGCGCGTCAGCGGGTTCAAGCAAACGTCCCGCCCGGCCTCGTTTTTCTCCGTTTCCCTGATAACAACAATATTTTGCAACTCCGGCAGGATAGCCGTAAGTTTTAATTTCCCTTTCAGTTTTAAGGAACAACATTCGCCCGCCAGCCCGCTTTCCGCCAGCATCAGCAGCCCTATGCCGGGATGCGCGGCGGTGAGGAGTTTTTCTATTTCATTTTTTACCCGCTCCAATGAAAGCCCGCGCGTCCGCATTTTTTGTCTGTTTATTCCCGCCCGCAATTCCGGCGCGGGCAAAAATCCCAACTGTGCGCAAAACCGGCACGCCCTGAACATGCGCAAAGCGTCTTCGGCGAACCGCTCGTCCGCGTTGCCCACGGTCCGCAAACATTTTCGTTCTATGTCCAAGCGGCCGCCGTGAGGATCGAACAGTTCCCCGTCCGCCCCTACCGCCATAGCGTTTACCGTAAAATCGCGGCGCGCCAAATCTTCCTCCAGGGTTTGGCAAAAGACTACTTTTTCCGGCCGGTGCGCGTCGCCGCCATACCATTCCCGGCGAAAAGCGCTGATTTCCACCGGAATTTTGTCGATCACCAGCATGGTTACGCCAAAACGGTTTCCCAATTTATCAATAATTTTCAGGTCATTTTCCCGGGCAATAACGCCTATTTCTTGCGGCGGCGCATTGGTCGCGATATCATAATCCTGCGGCTTTACGCCAAGCAGCCGGTCGCGCACCGCGCCGCCGACGACATAAGCGGCGAATCCCCGGCCGGCCAGAATAGACAATATTTTTTTTATATGCGCAGGCAGGGCAATATCCATGATTATCGCCCGGTTTTTGTCGGCGCAGGCAATGCCTTTTCGTCGGAAGGGTCAAATGGGTGCTCCTGTGTCAAGTAATCATAGCCTTCCAATCCCACGCCGGTCCAGACAATCCGATTTTGGGCGGGTTCAAAACCGTTGCCGGCGATATTGAAGCGAAGCCGTGGATCAAAATATTCTATGCCGGCCAATGCCAAATAGGTTTCCAAAAAGTATTCCTGCGTCAGGCTGGCATGACGACGGTTTAAAAGATTGTTTCTGGTTTTCTTGTTTACAGCAGCCCAGAACGGCTGATTGCCTGTGATGAAAAACGCGATATGGTAAGCTCCTTTGGCGCGTCCGACGTACTTGCCGCCGGCGGGGTCTTCGCCGAGGGAGGCGCCGTGATCGGATATGAAACTCATGAGTACCGGTTCCGGCCGCTGATAGGCCATAGCGGCCAATTGATCAATAAAACTTGCGCTGTAGGCTATGGCGTTTTTGTAGGAGTTTTTCAGAAGGGTAAGGTCGTTGGCCGCCTCACCGTAATTGTAAACGCTTTTGTAGGAAGGCTTGTAAAGTTCAAAATCTTTCGGATACCTTTCCTCGTAAAGATAATGCGCGCCAATCATTTTTACGACGATCAGTTTTTTCCTTTTGCTGTCGTCGGCCAGTATGTCTTTTATATAGGGCAGCATGCCGACGTCGTCAAAAGTACCGGATTTTTCCGAATGATTGATGTATTGATCCGCCTCCAGGAATATAAGGTTCATGGCGTCGTCTTCCGGTTGGGTCTTTTTCGTGTAGGAAATGCTCCAGGTAGCGTAACCCGCTTCTTTAAAGGCGGAAATAATGGATTTTTCGTCGTAGAACCTGGTCTCACATTCGACCGGTTTGCGGGTAAGTATGAGCGGCACAGAGCCGGTGGTATAGTAAAACCCGCTTATCATATCGGTAAAATAGTACAAAGCGCCGCTGCTTCTGGCTTTCAAAAGATTGGGCGTATATTCTTTATTGTAGCCGTATTTATCAAAGTAGTCGTGCCGGTGAGTTTCGCCGATGATGATTATGCAAGTGGATTTATCGCGGCCGGAAAAATCCTTGGCGTTAAAATTAAACATTTTGTAACGCTCAAAAATCCGCGCGTTCTCGCTCATTTCTTTGTTAAAGGCGGAAACGGGAGCGCCAATGTCGTTCCAGAGAGCAAAAAACAACAAGAAGAAACCGGTCAGGACAGGCAGCTTTTTTCTTTCCCGCTGCACGGTGTATTTATAAGTGAAAAAACAAACCATCAGCAGCCAAAAAAAGTTCATGTATTCGTCCGGCTTTATAACCTGAAGGTAGGAGGCAAATTCCAACCCGGTGGTTTCCGACGCTATGACCAATATTTCGCGCCCGATTTTAGCGAAAGGATAGCTGTAGTGAAGAACCAGGTGGTTCTGGAACAAAACGGAAAGACCAAAGACGAACAAAAACAGAGCGCGCAGAAACTTACCGCCGCACAGGTAAAAAATAAGCGCCGCGGCGCTGAGCAGCCAGGCGGCGAAGCCATCCATATAAAAAGACAACGCCCAGTAAATAAATACCGTAACGCAGGAAAAATATATAGTGAAAACGGAAAGGCCGGACAGATCAGATAAAATTGAATCTATAAAATTTTTGAGTTTAAACATAACTTCGCACCTTATATCTTTTTGAACGAGACTTCATTCAGCGTAAATAGCAGCTGTTGCTGAATGTTGCACAGACTACAGTATATTTTACCATTTCATACGGAAAAATAAAGTTATTTTTTTACTGCGAGAATTAACTGTTGAACGCAAATAAAATACGCGCAAACAAAAGCCAATACAGGTGGCTGCTTAGGGCAAAATGACTTCCAGGCGCTTTCAAAGTAAGATTTTTCAACAAAGCATGGCGGAAAATACGCCAAATGACGGGCGCCGAACCGTAGTGCGGACATTCCACAACATCAGCGTCAGCTGCCTCTCCTGCTTAATGAAGTATCGTTCAGCCAGTCGGACAAAATCGGGTGCTTTTTCATGAGTTCCGCACACAGCCAACTATAAACGGCCGCCGATAATCCGTTCCAAGCGCGGCGTTCTTCTAACAAATGCCACACAGTCAGCCCTTCGGTCAAACTCTCCTGTTCGGCAAAAGAAAGTTGGCGAAAACTCCTGTAAAGAGTTTCTTTATCGGCGCCGCCCTTGCTCAGCCTTTCCAACATACGCGCCGCCGACAGTTGGGCGGACGCGCTCCAATAACATGCGCGGCAGAGGGTAAAAGCAATGGCCTCCTTGGCGGCTTTAGCCAAAAGATACCCTATTTCCGAGTGCGTGCTGACATCGTTATAAGAATGTCCGCCGTCGTTCATCGCGATGATCACTCCGTCCGTCCCGGTGCCGGTAGCCGCGTATTCGCCGTAAGTGCTGAAAATACCCAGTTCGGCCAAAAGGGCACTTTTAGCTTCGGTCAGTATTATCAGCGCCCTGGTCAACAGTCCGGGTGAAAGTACAAAGGATAAGAATACAAATAAATTGATCGTCCCACCCAGCGGCGCAAATCCGGCGGCGGTTTCCTGATAAAGCGGCGCTTCGCCGGCGCGCGCGGCGTTGCCTTCAACGCCGCCGGTAGCAAAAGCCTGCACCGTTATGTCGCCGGCGCGCGCACTGTAACAGCCGTAACACGGCATACGGGCGGAAGTCAAAAGACCGCTGGCTGACGGAAAATTCAACTCTTCCGCCCGGCGGGCAAAATAAGCCGGCGCCGTCCCTCCCGGCAGGTCAGCGGCGCTGACTACTTCCGGCGGCAATTGCTGATTGAAAACGCCGTAAATTTTTTTAATGCCCCCGTTGTATTCGGATGTACTTAAAACCGTGCGCGGACGGTCAAAACGAAAGGATATTTCCTCCAAGCCTATTTCCGCCCTGCCGCCGCCAATCAACCGATGTTTTGCAATTAACACGAACTATACCCCGTTTATCACATTAAGAAATCTTCCCGCAGATTTTATCCCACCAGCGCCGGCGCAAGGCTCCGCAACGGCAAAAGGCGTCTCTTGCGCGGCGCTGTATTTATTATACCGCATAATTCTTTTGTCTGCTCTTTAATTATCCGATAGTACCTTGTAACACCTAAAGGTTGTCAGCGAACGGCGAGGATTTTTTCGCCGGGCAAGA
>JAISPA010000101.1 GCA_031275255.1 Acidaminococcales bacterium
TCTTTTAAATAATATAGTTCCAAGCCGCGGTCCGGACATTCCAGATGCCCTTCCGGGTAAGCGGCGGCGGCTACGCAAAATCCGCCGGCGGCTTTGATCCGCGCCACCAGGTCTTTGGCAAAAACTTTGGCGGGCGGGGCGGCCGAGAGGGCGGGCGGGTCGCCGCGCAGGGCGAGTATGTTGCGCAGGCCGCGCTCTTTGAGATCGGCCAGTATGCCGTCCGTTTCTTTTGGGCTATTGGCGATGCAGGTCAAATGCACAAGCGGCACTATGCCGCCGACGGCTATATGCCCGGCGATTTCCACGGTACGGCCGCGATTGGCGCCGGCCGCGCCGTAAGTTACGCTGATAAAGTCAGGCCGCAGCGACGACAATTTATTTACCGCGGCAAGCACAGGCTCAAACGGCGCTTCCGGTTTAGGGGGGAATACTTCGAAGGACACTACGGTGGTTTTGCGCGCGAAAATTTCCGATATTTTCATTTTTATGTCCGATACCTCGCCATAATTAAAAATCCTGGTTGCCAAAAGAACGCCGCTGACGGCCGCCTTAGGGCGAAGCGGGCAAATGTTTGCGCCGCAGGGTTATGTATGCTAATATTAGCTCAAACGGCCTTGCGTGTCAACAGCAGGCCGAATATACGCACGGAAAAGGTGGCTTCATGCAAAACAGTGTAATCATATATACGGACGGTTCCTGCCTTGGCAATCCCGGCCCGGGCGGTTATGCTGCGATATTGCGCTACGGCGCGCAAAGCCGCGAATTATGGGGAGGCGAGAAGCAAACCACCAACAACCGCATGGAACTGACCGGCGCGGTACGGGCGCTGGAACAGCTTTCCCGCCGCTGCCGCGTCGATATTTATATTGACAGCCAGTATGTTCTGAACGGTTTTGTCAAAGGCTGGATAGCGCAGTGGAAAAAGAAAGGCTGGCAAACCGCCGGCAACAAGCCGGTCAAAAACAAGGATCTGTGGGAGAGGCTGGATAAACTGAATGCGCAGTTTGAGATACTCTGGCATTATGTTCCCGGGCACCAGGGGCAAAAGGAAAATGAGCGCTGCGACGAGCTGGCGCGCAAAGCTGCGCAAAAAGCCGGAATTGAGGGGGATTTTTTCGTGCTGGGCGAACATTTTTCCTGTTGAGCGCTCTCTCGTCCAATCGGCGGCAAAAGCCCTATATTGACGGCCTTGCCGATCGCTAATAGCATACAATAAGTTCCTTGGGCAACCAGCGGCGCAAACATTGCGACATTTTGTCCTGCTCAATCGGTTTGGATACAAAGTCGCTGAAACCGGCTTTTTTAAATACTTCAAACGAGCCGTCCATTACATTGGCGGTGAGCGCCACTACCGGCGCTTCGGCGTAATAAGCGTCAAGGGCGCGCAGCCGCCTGGTGGTTTCTATTCCGTCCATGCCGGGCATCATTTGGTCCATGAAGATGAGGTCGTATCGGTTTTTCCGCAAAAGTTCCAGCGCCTTAGGACCGGATTCGGCCAAGTCCGGCGCGATGCCGTATTCTGACAGCACGGCCTCGGCCACCATCAGATTTACGTCAATGTCATCCACCACCAGCACTTTGGCCGCCGGCGCCGAAAAATTGAACGCTTCCGTTTCTTCTTCTTTTTCCGTACCGGGCGTATAGGGCAATCGCACTGTGAAAACGGAGCCTTCCCCGTATACGCTTTCGACGCTTATGCCCCCGCCCATGGCGGCGCACAGCCTGTCGGAAATGGCAAGCCCCAGGCCTGTGCCGGCAATGTTCTTTTCTTTTCGCAGATCGAGCTGCTCAAAAGGCGAAAAGAGTTTTTTAATATTTTCGCTTTTTATCCCGATCCCCGTATCTTTGACCTTAAAACATAGACATTCTCTGGAAAGCGCGACCGTCATTTCTATTTTGCCCATGTTTGTATATTTTACGGCGTTGGTTAAAATGTTGGCTACAATCTGCCGTATTTTCTTTTCGTCGCCATAAATATACTGCGGCAAGTCCGGCGACAGGAAAAAAGAAAAAGAGAGCCCTTTTTGCCGGGCGGACTCTTCCGTGGCGGCGGAAAGATCGCGTATAAATTCTTTCAGATCGAAATTAACCGGGTCAACGGTTATATTCCCGGCGTCAATTTTGGAAAAATCCAGTATGTCATTTATAATTGTCAACAAAGCGCGCGAAGATGTCCTCATGGTGTTCAGGTAATTCTTTTGCCGCTCGGACAGCGGTTCCTGCGCAATCGAATCATGCAGGCCGATGATCGCGTTCATCGGCGTTCTTATTTCATGCGACATGGTGGCGAGAAATTCGGATTTCACACGGCTGGCTTTTTCCGCTATTTCCTTGGCGGCCGTAATTTCGGTGGAATCGTGCAGCAAAACAAGAATTCCGTCAAATTCTTTCTCATCGTTGGCCAAAGAAGCCACCACTATTTCGTAATTGCGTCCATTGGCCGAAAGATTCAGGCGCTGGCTGCGGCATTCAAAAGGCTGCCCGGTACAAACTGCGTCATTTATTGCCGCCAGCAGGCTGGCGCGAAAGTCATCGTGCAAATATCGCTCGGCAATCAAGGGAAATTCCCGCCCGGTAAGGATCAGCGTGTCTTTTATGCCCAGCAGGGC
>JAISPA010000166.1 GCA_031275255.1 Acidaminococcales bacterium
CTTGCCGGAAGCCGGACTGGTCGCGCCGGGCGACGTCATTATCGGCGGCGATTCGCACACCTGTACTTACGGCGCCTTGAACGCCTTCGGCACAGGCGTCGGTCAAACAGACATCGGCGCCTCCATGGCGACAGGCAATACCTGGTTTAAGGTCCCCCCCACGCTCAAAGTGGAGCTTATAGGCCGTCTGCCGCCTTACGTGAAAGGCAAGGACGTCATACTTACCCTTATCGGCATGATCGGAGTGGACGGGGCGCGTTACCAGTCGCTGGAATTTTCCGGCGACTTGGCGCAGCTTTCGGTTGACGACCGCCTGACCATCTGCAACATGGCGATCGAAGCCGGCGGCAAAGCCGGGATATTCCCTTTTGACGCAATCACCGAAAAATATTTGAAAGGCAGGACAACCCGGCTTTATGAGCCGGTCGCGCCGGACGGGGACGCCGTCTTTGCACGGACGGTAACAATTGATCTTTCACGGCTGGAGCCGGCCGTCGCCTGCCCGCATTTGCCGGAGAACGTCAAACCGGCCGTTCAGCTTAAACAAACCAGGATCGACCAGGTAATTGTCGGTTCCTGCACTAACGGCCGGCTGTCCGACCTGGCACAGGCGGCGGAAATTATTCGCGGCCGCAAAATTCACGACAACGTACGGATGATCGTTTTGCCGGCTACGCAGGCCATCTATCTGGAAGCTATGGAACGCGGCTATATAAAGGACTTCATTGAAGCGGGAGCGGCGGTCAGCACGCCGACCTGCGGGCCTTGCCTGGGCGGACACATGGGCATACTGGCGGCGGGCGAGCGGGCCGTATCCACCACCAACCGCAATTTCAGAGGGCGGATGGGGCATGTGGACAGCGAAGTCTACCTGGCCGGCCCTTATGTTGCCGCCGCCAGCGCCGTATTGGGCCGTATTGCCCATCCGGCCGAAATATGATAAATAAAACCGGAGGCTGCCGATTATGAGGGAAAAAACAGGAAACGTTTGGCGCTACGGCCATCATGTCGATACCGACGTCATAATACCCGCCCGCTATCTGAATATTGCCGACCACAAAGAGTTGGCGGAACACGCCATGGAAGACATAGACGCCGATTTCGCCAAACAGGCGCAGGCCGGCGACTATATAGTCGCCGGCAAAAACTTCGGCTGCGGTTCCAGCCGCGAACACGCGCCGCTCGTCTTTAAAGTCAGGGGCGTACCGGTCATCATCGCCGACAGCTTTGCCCGTATCTTTTACCGCAACGCGATCAACATCGGCTTGCCGGTCATGGAAATAGGACAAGAAGCGGAAAAGATTGAGGACGGCGACACGCTGGAGGTGGACGTCGCCAAAGGCGAAATTAAAATAGCAAACAAAAACATAACTATCACCACCAAGCCCCTGCCCGGATTTATACAAGAGATCGCCGAGGCGGGCGGGCTGATCAATTGCGTCAAAGGTAAAAACTGATCATGGGCATGACCATGACGCAAAAGATACTCGCCAGGCACGCCGGCGCCGGCAAAGTGGAAGCGGGCGATATTATAACCGCCGGGATTGATCTGGCGCTGACCAACGACATAATGGGCGCGCAGACTTTCGCCGAATTTGAGAAAATCGGCAAACCGGCCGTCTTTGACCAAAACAAAGTTGTGCTGGTGCCTGACCACTTTTGTCCGGCCAACGATATGAAATCGGCGGAATTGGCGAAAAAACTGCGGGAATTTGCCCGAAAATACCAAATAACCCATTACTTTGAAATAGGCCGCATGGGGATAGAGCACGCCCTCCTGCCGGACAGCGGTTTAATCGCGCCCGGGGACTTGGTTGCCGGAGCGGACTCGCATACCTGTACTTACGGCGCCCTTAACGCTTTCGCCACCGGCGTCGGCCTGACCGATCTCGGGGCGGCGCTCGCGACCGGCAAAACCTGGCTCAAGGTACCCGCCGCCGTCGGCGTCGAGCTTTGCGGCAGCCTGCCGCGCTACGTGCGGGGCAAGGATGTCGTTCTCGCGCTTATCGGGCGGATCGGCGTGGACGGCGCCCGTTACAAATCATTGGAATATTACGGATCCGGCGTAGCGCGGCTGACGATGGCGGATCGTTTTACCATAGCGAACATGGCGATCGAAGCCGGCGCCAAAAACGGCATATTCCCCTGCGACAGCGTTACCGCCACTTACCTCGAAGGGCGCACGGCGCGGGAATACCGGCCGGAAGCGGCGGATGCGGACGCTTTTTATGAAGAAAGGATTGAAATAAACCTTTCCCTGCTGGAACCGCTCGTCGCCTGCCCTCACCTGCCGGAAAACGTCAAGCCCGCCAAAGAACTTTCCGGCATAGCCATAGACCAGGCGGTCATAGGTTCCTGTACCAACGGGCGGCTGGACGATCTCGCCCAGGCGGCGGAAATCCTGAAAGGACGCAAAATAAATAAAAAAGTCCGCGCCATCGTCATTCCCGCCACGCAGGAGATCTACAGCCAGGCGATGGCCCTCGGTTATCTGCGAACGTTTGTCGATGCCGGGGCGGCGGTCAGCACGCCGACCTGCGGGCCTTGCTTCGGCGGGCACATGGGCATACTGGCGGCGGGTGAACGGGCTGTATCGACCACCAACCGCAATTTCAAAGGGCGCATGGGCGCGGCAGACAGCGAGATATACCTTGCGGGGCCTTATGTGGCGGCGGCCAGCGCCATCACCGGCCGGATAACCGATCCGGCCGAAATAGCCGGCGCTTGAGGCCAAAGGCCGAACAGCGCTTTGTCCGGCGTACGGCGGCGCGTATCCGGAGGATCGAAAGGAAAAGAGGCTTAAACTATGAAAAAAATCATACTTATACCCGGCGACGGCATAGGGCCGGAAATAGTGGCCGCCGCCCGGCGCATACTGGATAAGGCGGCGGCAAAGCAAAAGATTAGTTTTGAGTTTGCGGAAAAATATGCGGGCGGCGCAGCGCTCGACAAATTCGGGCTGCCTTTGCCGGCCGATACGATAGCAGCCTGCGCGGAGGCTGACGCGACGCTGCTCGGCGCGGTCGGCGGCCCAAAGTGGGATAACGCGCCGCCGGAACTCAGGGCGGAAAAAGCCATACTCGGATTGCGCAAGGAGATGGGCCTTTATATCAATCTGCGCCCCATCCGCGTACAACCAGCGCTGGCGGGCAATTCCCCGCTTAAAGAGGAAAACGTCGCCGGCGCCGACCTTCTGATTGTGCGTGAACTTACCGGCGGCATATACTTCGGCAAGCGCCGCGAGGCTTTTGTTGACGAGGAAACAATAGAACGGGCTTGGGACATAGGGGAATACAGCGCGCCGGAAATTGAGCGGGTTGTGCGGTACGCCATGCGGGCCGCGCTGTCGCGCAAGAAGAAGGTAACGTCGGTCGACAAGTCCAACGTACTCGCTTCCTCCCGCCTCTGGAAGAAAATCGCGGCGCGGACGGCGCTGGATTTTCCCGAGGTGCGCCTGGAAAACATGTACGTCGACAATTGCGCCATGCAATTGATCCTAACTCCCAAAGCCTTTGACGTCATAGTAACAAGCAATCTTTTCGGCGATATTTTAAGCGACGAGGCCGCCGTCATCACCGGTTCGATCGGGATGCTGCCGTCAGCCAGCGTGGGTCAGGGCCCCGGGCTGTTTGAGCCTATCCACGGTTCAGCGCCGGACATTGCCGGCCTGGGCATCGCCAACCCGTTGGGCGCTATTCTTTCGGCCGCCATGCTTTTGCGGTTTTCCCTGCGCGAGGAAGCGGCGGCGGCGGCGATAGAGGGCGCGGTGGACAAAGTGCTGGCAATGGGCTATCGGACGGCCGACATCTACGGCGCAGGCTTTACCAAAGTAACGACGGAAGAAATGGGCGCCCTGGTGGAAAAAGAACTCGCATAAGTCGGCGAGGGTTATGGAGGGGTGGTAATGATATGCAATTAAGCGGCGCCAATATAATACTTCGCTGCCTTGAAGAACAAGGAGTGAACAAAGTGTTCGGCTATCCCGGCGGCGCTATCCTGCCTTTTTACGACGCGCTGGCCGACTCAAAAACCATTGATCACATACTTACCGTCCACGAACAGGGAGCGGCGCACGCCGCCGACGGTTACGCCAGGGGCAGCGGGCGGGTCGGCGTATGCGTAGCTACCTCCGGGCCGGGCGCAACCAACCTGGTAACAGGCCTTGC
>JAISPA010000148.1 GCA_031275255.1 Acidaminococcales bacterium
GAACTGAAAAAAGCCATCGCCGCCCGTCAGCAGGAACTGACCAAAAGAGCAGGTAAACTTGCCCTCTACTATGCCGCTATGCCGGCCGCCGACGCGGTAAGAATACTGAAAAACATGGAAAACGACGAGATAATTTTAATTCTCGGCAACATGCCGGACGCCCTGGCCTCACAGATACTGGCAGGGTTTGAGCCTGAGCGCGCCTCGGCCATCACGAAAAATATCCTCAAATTACATCCCGCGCCGGCGGAAGAAGCAAGCCTTTCCGCCGGGGTACTGTAATTTATTTGCCATAGGCGCCGGCCCCCTGCTTTAACATAGGGGATAAGGCGCGCCATTTTAAACGGAAAGGAGGTGAACGACATGGAAACGGGAATTATATTTATGCCGGCGGCGCAGGATATTGCCGGCGTGAAGGCGCAGACCCCGCCGACGTTGGGCGCAGGCGACGCGGCGGCCGGCGGAGGAAAAAGCGCCGCAATGCCTTTTACCGAAGCGCTCAAATTGCTCTGCGCCGAGACTGACGGCGAAAAGGAGAAAAATCCACAAGAGGAGACAGTCAGCGCCGCGCAAACCGCAAACATCTTCCTGGCCGGCGTTTTGCCCGGGCAATTCACTAATCCGGGCGGCGGCGGGGAAACCATCAAGCAAGCCGCTTTGCAAGAAACCGAAGCCGTGGTAGAGTCTTTGGCCGGCAAGGCGGGCGACATACGCCAGGCCCTGCTCAATATGAAACAGCCAACGGTTTTGCCGGAAAAGGGCGAACTCTCCGCTATAACGCCGGCGGGCGAAACCGCATCTTTGAAAGAGGACTTGCCGCTGAATTTTGCGCCCGCGCCGGAGCGGCCGTCGGAGAAAAGCGTGAACGCCCGGGAACTGTTCGGCGAAAAATTAGTGGTTGTAAAAGACGGCATCAGCCTGCCGGACAGCGCTCCTTGGCAAAAAGCGCCCGCGGACGCTGCGGCGAAAGCGGTATCCGTCCTCGGCGCGCCGGTATTGGCGACTCCGGCAGAAAGCAAGAAGATTTTGCCGGACGAAAAAGCCGCGCCAAGTGATAAAGCCGTACAGGGCGAAAAAGCCGCGCCGGATTTTGGCGTAAAAGCCCCCGGCCGCATAGAGGCGGCCGCCGCCTACGGATACGAGAAGCCGCCGACCGCGGCCGATCAGCCGCAGGAGCGCCCGGCGTCGGCTGAAGCCGCCGCGCCGCTTTCCCGGAAAGAGACCGGCGAAGAGCCGGAAACGGAGGAGTCGGTACAGACAAAAGATACGGTGCAAACAGCCGGCCGGGAGGCAATCGTCGCCGGCACTTCGGCTAAAGACAGTTTCGCGCAAAAACTTGATTTTAACGAACAGGAGCTCGATCTCAAGGACGCGCAGGATTTGGCCAACCGTCTGGTGGAACAGGCGAAACTCACGCAACGGCCGGGCGGCTCGGAAATGACCATCCGTCTTAGGCCGCAGAATTTGGGCGAGCTGACCGTCAGGATCATCGCCGAAAACGGCGGCGCGATTTCCGCGGCTTTTCATTCCAACAACTCCGAAGTGCGCGGCATTTTGCAGGAAGCCTTGCCGGCCATCAGGCAGGAACTTTCAAACAGCGGCCTGAAAGTAAACGATGTCGGCGTTTACGCCGGGCTTGGCGATTTTCAGTCCTTTGCCCAAAACCAGCCTGGCAATCAGCCGGACGGCAAAGCAAACAAAATCAGCCGCCTGCGACGGGCGGCCGAAGAACAAACCCCGGCGGAGGAACTGACGGCGTATACAGGAAAAATCCAAAATGGCACAGGCGGCGTCGACTACCGCGTGTAAAGAAAAGGAGGAAAAAATGGCGACAGTAAGCAGTATTACCGGCGTATCTCCGGCAACATCCACCAGCAGCGTTACCAACAACAACGGCGAACTTGGCAAAGAAGCCTTTTTGCAGCTGCTGGTAGCCCAGATACAAAACCAGGATCCGCTCAACCCGGCCGAGGACAAGGAATTTATTGCGCAGCTTTCCACCTTCTCCATGCTGGAACAGTTGCAGAACATGAGCGCGTCCATGTCGGCCAGCCAGGCGTCGGCGCTCATCGGCAAACAGGTAACCTGGCAGGAAATGGTCAGCGGCGTAACCAAAACCTATTACGCCGTGGTGGAATCGGTCCGGGTGGACGGCAGCAACGTCTATCTGGTAGTGGATTCGCAGACCGGCAAGGAGATCAAATACTCCGACGTCAAACTTATCGAGGACCCCAACGCGGCGGCGGCTTCCCAACTCAGCCAGGCCTCGGCCTTAATCGGCAGGAAAGTTACTTGGTACGAACTGGACGCGGACGGAAATTCCGTAGGCAAAACCGCAGCGGTCGAGTCGGTCCGGGCAGTGGGCGCGGAAATATATCTTCTGGTCGGCAAAGACGACAATGGCAACGACAAATACGTGGCTTTGTCAGGCGTTACAGATGTTACGGACTGACGGGGAAGCGTCAGGAAAATGTATGGGCAGGGAGGCTTTCCAATGAGCGATCCAAAGATTCTTTACTCTTTTCAGCCCATTGTTCCCGCCAATATCAGCGCCAATCCGGCGCCGACCAACAAATCGGCCGCCGCGCCGCAGGTAAACTTCCAGGATGTTTTGCAAAAAGAATTGAGCCAGGTAAAATTTTCCCGGCACGCTTTGCAAAGGCTGGAACAAAGGGAAATAAAACTTGACCCCGAACAAATGGACAAACTGCGGATGGCCGTAGACAAAGCGGCGGACAAAGGGGCGCGCGAATCGCTGGTATTGATGGACAATCAAATGGCTTTCGTAGTGAGCGTCAGAAATCGCACCGTGATTACCGCCATGGACGGCGCGTCGGTAAAAGACAGCGTATTTACCAACATCGACAGCGCCATCGTCGTGTGAGCCGGACCTTCGTCAAGGAAGCTCGGGGGGAAGGGCTGAAGGGACTTCCCCCCGCGGCGGAAAAGCGGCGGTTTTCAACAAAACACCGGGTATTTACTTTGAGCCGGGGAGGACCGGCCTGGCCAACCGTCAGGTTGCGGGACCTTCCGGACAGCAAACGGGGAGGGTTTTAACAAGATATGATGCGTTCACTTTATACTGGGGTGTCCGGCCTGACCAACCATCAGACCAGAATGGACGTTCTCAGCAACAATATCGCCAATGTCAACACCATTGGCTTCAAAAGCAGCCGCACGGTTTTTCAGGATTCCCTGAGCCAGACCATGCAGGGCGCCACCGCCCCGCGCGCCAACGTCGGCGGCGTCAACGCCAAACAGATCGGACTCGGCGTAAAAACCGCCTCCATCGACATACTCTTTACCAAGACCAGTTTCCAGACCACCAACGTCAACACCGATCTGGCCATCAACAACAATGGGTTTTTCATCGTAAACAACGGCGGCCAGTCCTACTACACCCGGGCGGGCAACTTCTACTTTGACGCCGAGGGCAATTTCGTCACCAACGAAGGCCTGCACGTCATGGGCTGGACGGCGGATAAAACCACCGGCGCCATTAACACCGCCGCCCCTATTGAGGCGCTGAAGATCTCCATTACCTCCACCATGGAGCCGAAAATAACCAAAGAGGTAAGTTTCTTCGGCAACCTTATGGCGGACGCCGCGCTCGGCGAATCGAAATCGTCTACCAAAGACATCTATGACGCGGAAGGGTACGCCCACCGGCTGAGCACCATGTACACCAAGATCGGCGACAACCAGTGGCTGGCCTACACCAGCATAACGGGCGTCAACAAGCCCAATCCGCCGGCGCCGAACACCGACTATATCGACGGCAACGTCAAAGTCGTGAGCTTTGACCCGAGCGGCAAATTCCAGAATGTGGAGGATTTGACCACAGCATTGTCCAACCTTGACAATGTGGGCAATTTTTTCTCCAGCAGCCCATTTTCTGGACATGTCAACTTGAACGCCCAAGCCGCTGCAGGAGAAACTATCGCAGGTACAATAAGTCTTATTGATGATAGCGGAACGGCGCGCACCGTGAACGTGACAGCTACCTGTACTACAGGCGACACCGGTGCTGGCGACGCCGAATGGCAAATAGCGTTTTCCGAAGGCGGGACACCTTTATTGACAGTACCTTATACTTTGGCATCCATTGTTCCCCCGGGAGACGATTTACCGGCGCTTACTTTAGTTGACGGCAAGACAGTAAATCTTAGCGCTTTGACGCAAAAGGTTACTCTGACTGCCAACCCGAGCAACCTGAATATACAGTCTTCGGCTAAAATTGATGCTTCGGGTAATTTCGTCTCCGCTTCGTATCCCTTTACCGGCAACGTCAACCTGAACGCCAACGGCGTTTTGGGGCAGACGGACGAAAGCGTGATCCTTTTCACCGATTATAACGGCGCGGTGCGCGCCATAGGCGTGAAGGCCACCTGTACCAAGGGCGACACCACCGGCTCGGCGGGCGACGCCGAGTGGCGGCTGGAATTTTCCGAAAACGGTCAGGTCGTGGGGTCGGGGAGTTATTCTGCAACATCCGTTGCTGCTCCTGGCGGGAACAATTTGCCGACAGTTACCCTAAGCGACGGCACGGCAGTGAATCTTAACGGTTTGACGGAAAAGGTTACCGTAAATGCCGCCGCGACCGCTCTGAACACCCAGGCGGTAACTACCGGCGGCAATACGGCGCTTTCCTATACGCCGGACAACACCGTCAACCCTATGCCGCATACCATCAACGTAAGTTACACCAACCCCACTTACGGCGCCCTGACTCAATACGCGGGCGGCTTTAACGTGGGCGACCCCTATCAGGACGGTTACGGCGCCGGGGATCTTACGGACAAGACCATCAACGCCGCCGGCGTCATTGTCGGCACCTACTCCAACGGCCAGCAGTTAAACCTCGGGCAGATCGCCACCTGCATCTTCAACAACCAGCAGGGCCTGGAACGGGCGGGTTCCACCCTCTTTACCAAATCCAACAACTCCGGCGACCCCATTATCGGCGAAGCCGGCACCGGCGGACGCGGTACCTTGCAGGCGGGCGTCCTGGAAATGGCCAACGTGGATCTGGCCGAAGAATTTACCAACATGATTGTAACCCAGCGCGGTTACCAGTCCAATTCTCGCATTATAACAACCTCGGACGAAATGCTTCAGGAGCTTATGAACCTCAAACGCTGACAAAAAGCCCGCAGGGGGCGTAATCCGCCCCCCGTCCGCGGGCTTTGGCCGGCCGGTAAAAAATTTTTAAAAAAGGTGAAGAAAAATGATAACACTGACAAAATTTCAATCAAAAGACGAATTTGTCCTCAACTCCGACCTTATCGAAACGATCGAGGAAACCCCAGACACGGTGATCACCCTGACCAGCAGCCGCAAACTTATTGTGGAAGAATCGGCTAAAGAGATAGTCAAAAAGATCATGGATTTTCGCCGTGAGCTTGGTAAATTTGCCAGATAGCGTGCCAGGCTTTGCCATATAAGTTTGACATGTTCAGATAAATTTTATATTATATTTGCGGGTACAGTTGTTTTTTAAAGGAAATCGCCGCGCGCGCGTAGAACTTCACAATAGCGGCATTACGCCGGCGCAAAGGCGATGTTACGTTAAACACATAAAAAGTTAAATAAGGCGGTGTGGATTTTGGCGGAAGAAGAAAAAGTTGCGGAAGAGAAAAAATCAAAAATTCCCAAACCTAAAATGTCGATAGTTATCGGCGTTGTTCTCGTTATTTTGGGCATAGTGCTCGCAGGCGGCATATCGTTTTTTGTCGCCGCCAAGATTGCCGGCGACCGGCAGCCGGTAACGGTAATCGTCAAACGCG
>JAISPA010000289.1 GCA_031275255.1 Acidaminococcales bacterium
CAATGGGTTGCGCCCATGGCCAGCGACGCTTCCTCCAAAGCTTTCGGCACGGATTTTATTGCGTCTTCGGCAATGCTCATAATTGTCGGTAAAATCATTACGCTTAAAATCAGCGCCGCCGTGAACAGGCCAAACCCGGCCGGAACGCGGAAAAATTCCCGCACAAACGGTACTATAACAGTTAAGCCGATAAAGCCGTAAACAACGGAAGGTATCGCCATATAAAGGCCAACCGCCGGCTTCATAACCGCATAAAGCTTAGGCGGCGCGGCCTTGGCTAAAAATACCGCGCCGGCAATCCCAAGGGGCGCTCCTATCAGCGTTGCCAGCATTGTCACGAAAATACTGCCGGAAATAAACGCCAAAGCGCCGTATTGATCCTCTAAAGGGTTCCAGTGCGCGGAAAAGAAAAATTCAAAAAAACTTACTTGCGTAAAAGTTCGCATACCTTGCTGCCCGACGAAAAAAAACACCGCGAAAACCAAAAAAGCCATAAAAACGGCGCACAAGACAACCAGCCGCCGGCTCAGGCGGTCATAAAATTTATGTCCGCCGGCAATGTTTGCCGGGTTTTTGCTTGAAAGTAAATTGTTTCTATCCATGAAAATATCCTGCCTCTATTTTTGCGCGGCATGAGATGATCAACGCCGCCAGATAGTTTTTGAGCGCCGCCCGCGGGCGGCCTTATATTGTTCCACGGCTAAAATATGGCGCCTTTGCGGCTGATTTGCCCCGCTGATTTGTTTGAAATCTTAGCCGAACCTTTGCAGGACAAGGATGACCAAATGCAGAATGCGCCAAGGAAGGCAAGCAATTCTGCCCGGGTTCGGCGAGGCTTTGCAACACCGCCCGGCGGGAAAAAGACCGGCGTTTGGTAAACTTTTAGGTGTTACGGGGTAATAGGCACAGTATTAGTTTTTTGCCGTTTGCGAACGGTTCTGCCTGTTGTTTTTGAGTTTAGCGGGGGGAATAAACCCGTTTTTTGCCACATGTTTATTTTGAAACCCTTCGCTCAGCACAAAGTCGATAAAGTCTTTTACCGCGCCTTTTGGCTCGCCCCGCGTGTACAGGCGCCCCAAAGCGTAAATCGGATACTTGCCGGCTATTATGTTTTCAACGCTGTATTTTTCGCCGTCATAGGCCAGTTCTTTCACGCTGTCGTCAACATAAGCGGCGTCGATATAACCGATCGCGCCGGGCGTCGTTCCTACCGCCGCCCTTACAGCGCCGTTGGAATCAAATATGATTTGGTTGTCGGTAAATTTTTTGTTTTGCATTACCAAGCCCGTGATCGCCGCCCTTGAACCGGAACTGAACGGCCGCCCGACGACAGTTACCGGCCGGTCGCGCCCGCCGACCTCTTTCCAGTTGATTATCCCACCGGAGAAGATATCGGCGTATTGCCTTGCTGTGAGGCTGTTTACCGGAACGTCTCTGTTGACAATAAAGACGAACGGGATGCCGGCCAATATGTACTCACGCAGACCTTTATCTTTTAACGAAGCCTGCAATTCAACGTCAGAACTTCCTATGTCAACATAACCCGCGGCCGCCTGGTTTTGTCCGGTAAACGAGCCGCCGGCAGAAAGACTGACGCTGACGTCTTTGTACATATTTTGGAAATCTTCCTGTCCCGCTTTTAACAAAGGCAGGAGCGCCGAAGAACCGGAAGCGCTGACTTTGGTCGTCTGCTTGCGCGCGCCGCCGCAGCCCGCCGGCAAAAGTATAATTAAAATCAGCGCCGCCGTGAAAAAAGGACGGTATTTTTTGCCATCAAGACTCACAGTCCGGGTCATCTCCCTACATACTCATTAAATTACAGGGGTTGGTCGTAACATAACAGATATGGCTATCGGCGTGTATGCGGCGGGTTTTTCCTCTTCGCGGTTATTTTATTCTCTGCCCGGTCGCTAAAAACACCACACACTCCGCTATGTTGCTGGCGTGGTCACCGGCGCGCTCCAAGCAGCGGGCGATATATAAAAACTGGCCGGCCTGGTGAATCGTGGATGGATCGGAGGCCATACCGGTCAGAAGTTCCCGCAACAACGATTCGCATAGATCGTCCACCTCATCGTCCGCCCGCCACACGGCCTCCGCCAGACTGGTATCCATCTCCAGATGGGCGCGCAAAGCGTCCTTTAACATGGCGCGGACTTTTTCCGTCATAGCCGATATATCTTTCAAAGGTTTGAGCAAAGACTGGCGGCCTATTTCAATAGTTACTTCGGAAATATTTTTCGCGTGATCGCCTATCCGTTCAAGATCTATCGTTATTTTCAGCGCCGTGCTGAGAATACGCAAATCGGTGGCCAAAGGCTGCTGGAGAGCGATGAGCATCAGACATTTATCTTCAATCGCTATTTGCATCTCGTCGATTATGCTGTCATGTTCAATTATTTTTCCGGCCAATTGAATGTCATGGTTCTTCAGGGCGGTCAAGGCCTCATGCAATGCGCCGTCCACCAACGCGCCCATCGCAAGCAGGTCGCTTTGCAAACCTTTAAGGTCGTTGGTAAAGTTTTTTCTCATCATTTACCCAAACCTCCCGCTGATATAGTCCTCTGTGCGTTTATCGTGCGGCTGCATGAATATCGCCCTGGTCATTTGACATTCGATCATTTTACCGTTTAAAAAGAAAGCCGTGAAATCCGACACGCGGGCAGCTTGCTGCATGTTGTGCGTTACGATCACAATGGTGTATTTTGCTTTCAGTTCGCAGATCAATTCTTCAACCCGGAGAGTGGATATGGGGTCAAGCGCCGAACAAGGTTCATCCATCAGAAGTACATCCGGTTCCACCGCCAGCAGCCGGGCGATGCACAGCCGTTGCTGCTGGCCGCCGGAAAGCCCCATAGCCGAAGCGGACAGACGGTCTTTTACTTCATCCCATAAAGCCGCCCCGATCAAGCTTTTTTCCACGATCACGTCAAGTTCCGCGCGGCTTGGCTTCCCGTGTATTCGGGGACCGTAAGCGACATTATCGTATATGCTCATGGGAAAAGGGTTCGGCCGCTGAAAAACCATGCCCACCTGTTTACGCAAACCGGCCACATCGATGTTGGGATGATATATATCCTGCCCGTCAATCAATATATTGCCGCTTATCTTGACATTTTCTATCAAATCATTCATGCGGTTAAGGGTTTTGAGAAAGGTTGATTTACCGCAGCCGGAAGGCCCGATCAAGGCAACGGCCGTATTTTTTTCGGCATCAAGCGAAATGCCTTTCAGGGCGTGGCTTGCGCCGTAAAACAAATGTAAATCGCTGACTTCGATTTTTTTAACATCCAGAACAACAACACCCCTCTTCTTGAATCAATGCCGCGCCGGGACGCGCGTACACCGGTTTATTGCCGAGCTCGGCGGGCGTAAAATCTCCTGCGGAATGAATTCGCGTTCAATGTTCTGACAATTAAACATTGCCGCCGGTCAGGCAAAACAAACCATATAATTATAATGTAAATATATATAATATATATAAACTAAAAACGAAAAAAAGTCTATCCCTTGTCCGGTGCATCCCGCTCGCCGGCGAGAGTGCCGGTGAACGTGCGGCGCGGGTAAACTTGCCCGAAAACAGGGTAAATGCTATCGTAGTGTAACGAATTTTCCGCCGCGATTATCCTTTTGTAAAAAAAAAATAACAAAACGCCGTAACAAAACGCCGTAACAAAACAACAAGCCGCCTTCTCCGGCAAAAGGCGGCGAATAACATAATGCAAGCCGGATATTGCTTATGGAACAAGACTTCATGCCGCGGAAGATTTGACGCTCCCGGCATGGAGTTTAGTCCAAGGTAAAATTTTCGACAAAGCAGAGCGGAAAATCCGCCAAAAGGTTAGCGTTGGATAATAGTGTAAACACACTCTAATATAATCCGGCAAAAGATCCGCCGCTCCGATAGGTTCTCTCCGGCAAAAACCGGATGCCATCGGCATCGCTATCGCAAACGGCCGCCGCCGGAGCGGTTTGTGTGTTGTTTTGCGTTCGTTGTCTCATAAAAAGCAGACTTTGCCGGATAGAAAATACATCTTTCCGCGCAAAGCCCATACATTGTTTCCCGGCTAAAATTATGGCATCTTTGCGGCTGTTTTGCACACTGCTGTGTTATAACCTCGCCAAACCTTTGAAGGCCAAGGACGGCCAAATGCCGAATTTGCCATGGATGGCTGAAATTCGGCGGAAGGTTAAGGACGGCCAAATGCCGAATGCGCCAGGGAAAGCACGCATTCCGCCCGAATTCACCTA
>JAISPA010000024.1 GCA_031275255.1 Acidaminococcales bacterium
CCTTTGCTGCCGACTTTCGGCGGCATCAAGCTCTCTATCCGTTCCCACTCTTCATTTGTCAACTCATATTGTTTCATTTCCCCTTTTATACCACAAAATTTGTTTTTAAACAAGGCCTAATCCAAAGGCAGCCTAAAAACTTGCAAAATAACTCAAGGAGATGTCGCCGATGGCAAATATCATAGTCGACAATTTGACGGAACTTATCGGCAATACGCCGATTTTGCGCCCGCACGCTTTTCGCCGGCTGGCAAAAATCGAGGAAAGCGACCTTTTGTTTAAACTGGAATATTTCAATCCCCTCTCCAGTGTAAAAGACCGGATCGCCAATGCGATGATCGAGGATGCGGAAAAAAAAGGGGTTTTGACTAAAGATTCCGTGCTGATTGAGCCGAGCAGCGGCAATACCGGCGTGGGCCTTGCCTTTGTGGCGGCCGGCCAAGGGATACAGGCTGATCGTTACCCTGCCCGACTCCATGAGCCTTGAGCGCCGGACGCTGCTTTTAGCCCTGGGGGCGGAACTCGTGCTTACACCCGGCGCGGACGGAATGAAGGGCGCGATAAGCAAAGCGGAAGAACTTAATATGCAAATTCCCGGCAGCGTCATTTTGCAGCAATTCGCCAATCCGGCCAATCCCGAAATACATAGACGGACGACCGGCGAGGAGATTTGGGAGGCTACCGGCGGCAAGGTCGATGTGGTTGTCGCGGGCGTCGGCACGGGCGGAACCGTAACCGGCGTCAGCCAGGCGCTTAAAGGGAAAAAGCCCGGAGTTAAGATTGTAGCGGTGGAGCCGGATGCTTCGCCCGTATTGTCCGGCGGGAAAGCGGGGCCGCACATGATACAGGGAATCGGCGCCGGTTTCGTGCCTGATGTATTGGAACTGGGAATTGTCGATGATATATACAGGGTACGCAATGAAGAAGCTATAGACACGGCGCGCGTCCTGGCGCAGGAAGAAGGATTGCTTGTCGGCATATCTTCGGGCGCGGCGGCTTTTGCCGCCGCTAAAATAGCCAGAAGATCGGAAAATACGGGCAAAACGGTTGTCGCCATTTTGCCTGACACCGGTGAGCGCTATCTTTCCACCGCCCTGTTTAAAGATTTGCCGCAGGAAAAGAGCAACATCTGGTACTGACGGACTTCGGGATGCGAAATTTTATAAGGAAAAGGAATGAGTTTGATTTATGGCAGAGAAAAAATTGCGGCAAATAGCCATTTATGGCAAAGGGGGAATCGGTAAGTCCACCACTACGCAAAACCTTGCGGCTGGCTTGTCGGAATTCGGGAATAATATAATGATCGTCGGCTGCGATCCGAAAGCCGACTCGACAAGGTTGCTGCTGTGCGGCCTTGCGCAAAAAACCGTGCTGGACACCTTGCGCGAATCCGGCGACAACATAGGACTCGAACTTATAATGAAACAAGGTTTCAACAAGGTGCGCTGCGTGGAATCCGGCGGCCCGGAACCCGGCGTAGGCTGCGCGGGGCGCGGCATCATCACGTCAATCGGCCTTTTGGAACGTTTGGGCGCTTATACGGAAGACCTTGACTATGTTTTTTACGATGTTTTGGGGGACGTTGTCTGCGGCGGGTTCGCGATGCCTATCCGCGAGGGAAAGGCCAAAGAGATTTATATAGTGGCCAGCGGCGAGATGATGTCGCTCTACGCCGCCAACAATATATCCAAAGGAGTACAAAAATATGCGGCCAAAGGCGGCGTAAGGCTTGGCGGAATTATTTGCAACAGCCGCAACGTCGACCGCGAATCGGAGCTTTTAAAGGCTTTCGCCAAGGAGCTTGGCACACAATTGGTGCATTTTCTGCCGCGGGACAATATCGTTCAGCACGCCGAAATACGCCGCAAAACC
Source organism: Acidaminococcales bacterium (assembly GCA_031275255.1). GTDB lineage: Bacteria > Bacillota > Negativicutes > Acidaminococcales > JAISLQ01 > JAISLQ01. The sequence continues at coordinate 1,873 of JAISPA010000024.1, forward strand.
GTGATCGAGTACAAATCCGATTCGGGGCAGGCCAATGAATACAGGGCTTTAGCCAAGGAGGTTGCCGAAAATGACTACTTCACCATTCCCACGCCGATGACGGCCGACCGGTTGGAGGAAATACTGATGGAATTCGGCTTGATGGACTCGCTGAAAGACGATTACCGTATTTAGGGGATATAAGTATTATTAAGGGGGAAATTTGCATGAGCGCGATTATCGACAGGCCGCGTTTCGGCTGTCCGCTCGGCGGCGCGTTGGGAATGATCAGGGCGCTGCCGCGCACGGTGCCGATCGTCCACGCCTCTACCGGCTGCGCCTATAATATTTATGTAGGCATGAATTCCGGCGCCGGCTATTTAGGCGGCGGTTACTGCGGGGCAACCTCAACGCCCAGCAGCAACGTGGTTGAAAAAGAGATAGTGTTCGGCGGCGAGGAAAGGCTGCGCGAACAAATAGCGACTACCCTTGAGGTCATGGACGGCGACCTTTATGTAGTGTTGTCAGGCTGCATGGTGGAAATGATCGGCGACGATGCGCAGTCGGTTACAGATAACTTCAAAAACGCCCCGAACCCGGTCATATACGTATCTACCCCCGGCTTCAAAGGAAATTCAGCTTACGGTTATGACGTGGTGCTGGAGGCCCTGGCCAAAGAATACGTGTCGCCCCGCAAGAGAAAAAAAGCCGATAAGGTCAACGTGTTCGGCCTGATACCAGGCGGGGACGTTTTCTATAAGGGCAATCTCCGGGAGATAAAGCGCCTTTTAAATCTTATCGGCCTTGAGGCCAACACTCTGATCGGCGAGGGGGAAACGCTTGCCGACGTTAAAAATTCCGGCGATGCGGCGCTCAACGTAGTTCTGTCGGACGTATACGCCCCGCTCGCGGCCGCCGCTTATGAAAACATCCATAACATACCCAGTCTCAGGACTCCCCTGCCCATAGGCTACTTGCAGACGGAAAGATTCCTGCGTTTGATTGGCGGGCATTTGGGAATAGAGAAAGAAATTATTGACAAAGCCCTTAAAAGCGAACAAAATGTATATTTTGATTATTTCGAGCGTATTTCCGACAGTTATAACGACATTGATTTCCAGCGTTACGGGCTTGTCGTCGCCGATGCCAACTACGCGCCCGCCATCACGGAATTTATCGCCGACGAATTAGGCTGGCTGCCGCATCTTACCGTCGTAACCGATGAACTGACAGAGCGCCAGCAAGAGCTTTTAAACAAAAGGTTCAACAATTACGCGTCCGGCGTGAAAACCCATATTCGCTATGACTCCAATACCGCCTCGGTGCGCCGGCATCTTAGCGGCAGCTGGGAAAGGAACTGCAATCACCGCTATTACGATTCTTTCAGCCCGGCCGTAGTGTTTGGCAGCGTATTTGAACGCGAACTCGCGGAAGAACTGCAGGCGCCCCTTTTGACCGTATCTTTTCCCATAACCAACCGTGTTGTTTTCAATCGCGGCTATGCCGGGACAAGCGGCGGGCTGGCGTTTGCCGAGGATACTTTTGGCCTGCTTGTGGCAGGACGGTAAGGAGGAAGATCATGATAATAGAGAACGCCGCCCCGGCGCGGGAAGAACGCTTAAAAGCCGGCATCGCCTTTTGCGGCACCTGCGCGCAATTGCAAAACCGTCTCGGGCAAAAAGACAACGGCTGCCTGTACGCCGTCAACCGCAGCTTTTCACAGGCGCACGGCTGCCAGTTCACCTTGAGCCTCGGCATACTGAACACCTTGCGGAACGCCGTCGTGATCATGCACGGGCCGGTCGGCTGTGGCTTTTGCAGCACGGCCAATATAGGGACCAACAAGAATTTCAAAAAATTGCGCGACCCGTCCGCCGGCGGAATCATTTGGTTAAGCACCAACCTTGACGAATCCGATGTTATAGAAGGCGGCGAGAAAAAACTTCGGGCCGCCGTGCTGTACGCCGACAGGGAATTTCGCCCGGAGGCGATTGTGGTGGCCAGCTCTTGCGTACCCGCCCTGATCGGGGACGACGTTGACAGCATACTGGAAAATCTGGAGCGGGAAACCGCCGCCGAACTTGTACCGGTAAACTGCGAAGGCTTCAAGACCAAGCTGATGGCCACAGCCTACGATGCTGTATATAACGGCGTACTGAAAAAGCTCACCAAATACCGGGAACGTAACGTATATCTTACGGAAAGCGAACTGTCCGGCAAACTCTGGGAATACGAAAGGGAAAGGACGGTAAACGTCTTTAACGTCGGTTCCATGAGCAGGGCAGACGAGCTGGAAATAAAGAGGTTGCTTTCCGCTTTGGAACTTAAAGTGAATTTCCTGCCCTGCTTTTCCCGGCCGGACGATTTTCGCGCCGCCCTTGACGCCGCCCTTAACATCAGCGTCTGCGGAACACATGACGATTACTATCTTAAATATATACACAAGGAATTTAACATACCCTACGTCATCGACACCATGCCGATCGGCAAAAAAGCCACCGCCCGCTGGCTGCTGAAAATAGCGGAACACTTCGGCCAGGTTGAGCGGGCGCGGCTTTTAATTCAAAAAGAGGAAGCAGAACTTGAACAAGCATTGGAAAGCTACCGGGAAATTTTAAAAGGCAAGCGCGTCTATGTCAGCGGCGGCGAAGTCCGTATTTTTGTTACCGCCGAGGTACTGACCGATCTCGGTATGGAAATAGCCGGGTTCAAAGGCCATCACATCGACGAGTTCGTGCGGCCGGTGATGGAAGGCTTGCCCGATATTGACGATATTTACATCAATATCGCCTCCCAGCATCCTTTTGAGCAGGTAAACATCGTCAAAAGGCTGAATCCCGATCTGTTGGTCATTCATACCGGGAGCGGCAATATAACCGCCAAACACGGCCTGCCGGTACTGCCCCTTTTCGGGCCTGGCTACAACTATATGGGCTACTCGGGCGTTTTCGAGATTGCGCGCCGTCTCCGCCGCATAATCACCAACAACCAATTCAACCGGAATATGCAAAAATACCGTCCCGCGCCTTATCGCAGCGAATGGTACGCTAAAGAACCGTCAGCCTATATAAAAGACACCGGAACAAAATAAGGAATAAAAGGGGGATTTTCGGTGAGTCGGGGGAAACCGGAAGTTAATGAAGCGGCGCCTGTCGATCAGGAATTGATGGACAAAATAATTGATATGGCGCAAACGATTAATTTTGGTCATATTACGCTGATAAGCCAGAATTTTCGCCTTATTCAAATCGAACGCAACGAAAAAATCCGCATTGGCGAACAAAGCAAAGCCAAGGAAAAGGACAAAAATGAAATCTTTCCCAACCGCGCCAGAATTTGCCAGAAAGTACAGCAGCAATTTCGCGGTTTGGAGTACGGGCAGATCATCATAGTGATAAACAACGGCGTCATTGTACGTATAGAACGCATCGAAAAGCAAAGATTTTCCGATTTCACGGGACTTGACGGAGAGGGAATATGACAACTGCAAAGAAAAGCTGGCGAGTCGCTGCCGCCAGTTCAAACGGGTTGGATATAAACAGGCATTTCGGCCAGGCGTCCTCCTTTT
>JAISPA010000026.1 GCA_031275255.1 Acidaminococcales bacterium
CGTCCCGGCTGTAAATGGCGAACATGATGCCGATGACGCCGAACATGGCGGTCATAAAATCCGCGACCGAAAGTCCCGGTTTGACCGGCGCCCCGTCGGGGAAGCCGGTAACGTGCAAAAATCCGCCCATGGCGAGGCCCATGCGGTCAAACCCCGGTTTGTGGCTGTAAGGGCCGGTTTGGCCGTACCCGGAGGAACTCATGAAGACAAGGCGGGGATTGAGTTTGTGTAAAGATTCCCAGGTAAATCCCATTTTGGCGAAAACGCCCGGACGGAAATTTTCAATCAGCACGTCCGCGTCCTGCAAAAGTTCCGTAAGCATCTCCTTGGCTTTCTTTTCTTTCAAGTTAAGGGAAACCGTCTTCTTGTTGCGTCCTTCCGTCTGGAACCACATGTCTTTTATCCGCCCCATGTTTCGCGACAGGTCACCGATTCCGGGCGGTTCCACCTTGATGACCTCCGCGCCGAAATCCGCCAGCAAAGTGCCGGCAAACGGTCCGGCAAGTATGTTGCCGATTTCCACCACTTTTAATCCTTCCAATGCGCTGGCCAAAACAATCCCTCCTTAGACATTTAATTGGAATTAGTCGTTATTACCCGCTGTCTGCCCCCGTTTATCAACCCCCTTGCGAAAATTTGCCTTGCCTGCCTATGCTATTGGAATATTCGGACTAATCAGCATATTTTTCCGGCATTTGTATTTCCAGCGTTCAGGCTATGATATAAGCATAAGATTAAATCATCGTTGTGTAAATTACCAAATTGGCTTTGTATCGTTAGCAAAAAAGCTAATATTGCGCATGTGTTTTTTCGACAATTTGTGTTATAATTTTAATATAAGCCGCTCTGCTTTGCGCCGGGAAAATCCATCCCGCGCTTTATTCAAAAGATGAATAATGAGAATTTTCCCGCTATTTTTCGCGCGGCCGGCCGGGCGAAAAATAGCCGCCTGTTTAAAGAAAAGCAGTTATTTAGAATTCCTTTATGGCAATTTCAGCGTTAGGGGGCAATGCCGTGAGTATTTTGCAATTGGAGTATTTCAAGGCTTTGGCGCAAACCGGCAGTCTGACCAAAACCGCCAACAGCCTGACGATTGCCGTGCCGTCCCTTAGCGCGGCGATCGCCAGGCTGGAAAAAGAAATCGGCTGCAAACTCTTTGACCGGGACGGGCGGCAAATGCGCCTTAATAAGAGCGGCGAAGTCTATCTGCAATATGTGAACGATATTTTACTGCAAATTGAAAACGCTAAAAAAGAAGCGCTGGATCTTTCCGGCAAATATGATACGTCCATTTCCATAGGGGCGTCCAGCCCGATGGTCTGGCTGGACGCGATTGGCCTTTTCGCCAATGCCAATCCCCATTTGAAAGTGGCGCACACTTTAATCAAATACGACCGTTTTAAAGAAAACGCCTACTGTTCCCAATTTGACTTCATCATCACGGCGGTGTCGGATCTGCCCGGATGTCAGTGGGAATACAAACAGCTTATCGCCGACGACCGGCCGGTCATAGCGGTATACCCGTCGCACCCTCTGGTGCGCCGGGAAAGTTTGCGCCTGTGTGAAACAAAGGACGAGAAGTATATCGCCGTGTCGAGAGACTTTTCCATGCGCAAATTTTTTGAGGATTCCTGCCGGATGGCGGGATTTATCCCTAAAATCGTCCTTGAATGTGATTACATGCTGCGCTCTTCCATGCTGTCCGCCCAATACGGCATAGTGTTTACCACCGAGTCGGGCGCCAGGGCAAAAATGCTCAAAGACGCGGTCTACATACCGGTCACAGACCCGCCCATCCGGCGCATGCAAGGCCTTTTCTACCGCAAGCGCCTGCATCTGTCCAAACCCATGCGGCAATTTCGCGAATTTATTTTGGATTATTATCAAAAGTGGAGATGAGCCGGATTTGCCGCTTGACTAGTATCGCCAATCGCCGTATTATGTAAGTACAGCAACATTTGCCGGGCGCCGCTTAGGGCGCCCGGATGCCCCCGGGTGCCGGGAAACAGCATAAAGCCGCCGCCCGAACGCGCCGGCGGGGACGCGCAACATTCTTTACATAATGTTACCTGTGTGGCGGGTTTCCCTTTATCGACTATAAAATTACGCGGGGTGAACGGCATGGGCAGCATGGCAAGAGAATACGCAAGGGAGTACAAAAGGAAGCAAAAAGTCAGGCAGCGGGCGGGATTGAAGTCTTTGCGGCATCTGCTGGCAGGCATAGCGGGGACAAGTGTGCTTTTTTGCCCGCCGCTTATCGCCGGCGCGGCCTCAAACATAGAATCGGTCGGGCCCACTGCCACCACGGTCAGCAGCCAGGCCATCGCCGGCGGCACGCGCTACGACGTTGAAAGCCAGAAAGTCGTGAACGGCAACGCCTTCAACGGCTTCAAAAACTTCGACCTGGGCGCGGGCGACGTGGCCAACATCTTTGTGCCTGTGGCGGCGACCACCGGCAACGTCCTTAATTTCGTCAAGAACCAGATACAGATCGCGGGCCAGGTCAACGCCATCAAAGACAACAAGATCGGCGGCAACCTTTACTTTCTAAGCTCCGAGGGCATGATCGTCTCCCCCGGCGGCCAGATCAACGCCGGCTCTTTTTACGCCCTGACGCCCACGCAGTCCTTCATGGACAATTTCCTCAAAGACAACACCGTAGTTGCCGAAGGTTTCGACAAGGAAGTCGGCTTCATCGTCGACCGCAAGATACAAAACCAAGGCGGCCAGGTCAAAGGCGAAGGCGTGCCGCTCAACAGCGACGCCACCCTCACCGTGCAGGGGCGGGTGAGCGCCATTGACAACATCCGCCTGCACACCGGACAGACTCTGACCGTCAACAAAGGGGCAGGCGCGGGGGCAAAACTGGAAACCGGCGTGCTGGACTTCTCCGCGCTGGTGAACACCAGCGCCCTGCCCGGCAGCGTGGCGGTCTCCGGCCTCTCCATGACCGCCGGCGACAACGGCAACATCATCCTCACCGCCAAAAACGACAGCCAGAGCGACCCTGCCAGCAGCTGGCAGGACTGGATAGATACTTTG
>JAISPA010000030.1 GCA_031275255.1 Acidaminococcales bacterium
CATGACCAGCCCGGAAGAACTTGCCGCTTTAAAACCGGTCTTTAAAAAAGGTGGCACGGTTACGGCGGGCAATTCTTCCGGCCGTAACGACGGCGCGTCCGGCCTGCTGGTCGCATCGCGCGCGCGGGCCGAAGAACTTGGCCTCAAACCCTCTGCCCGCATCCTGGCGCAGGCCAGCGTAGGGGTGCCGCCGGAAATTATGGGGATAGGCCCGGCGCCGGCCGTGCGCAAGGTACTCCAAAAAGCCAACCTTACTTTTGACGATATAGACCTCCTGGAACTGAACGAGGCGTTCGCCGCCCAATCTCTCGCCGTCATCAAAGAACTGGGGATCGCGGACAGAAAAGACATCATCAACGTGAACGGGGGCGCCATCGCCCTGGGGCATCCCATCGGCAATTCCGGCGCGCGCATACTGGTAACTTTGCTTTACGCCATGCGCAAAAGAAAAGCCCGCTACGGCCTGGCCACCCTCTGTATCGCGGGCGGCCTCGGCGTGGCGGTAGCGGTGGAACTTATCTGAGGAGGAGGGATTTTCATGACGGAAAACTGCATCCTGACAGAAAAAAAAGACTCTGTCGGCCTTATAACCGTCAACCGCCCCAAGGTGCGCAACGCCTTGAACAATCAGGCCTGGGAAGAACTGCACGCCGCTTTCCTCTCGCTGGAGAAAGACGCCGCGGTCAGGGTGGTCATCGTGACCGGCGCGGGCGACAAGGCCTTTGTGGCCGGCGCCGATCTTAACATGCTGAAAGAACGCAGTTCGGTGGAAACCTTCTGCGGGGCCATCCCCGGCTTTGCCAGGGACATCGCCAATTTGCGCAAGCCGACCATCGCCATGATCAACGGGTTCGCTTTGGGCGGCGGTTTGGAACTGGCGATGGCCTGCGACATACGCATCGCCAGCGATGACGCCCAATTCGGTCAGACAGAAGCCAATGTGGGCATTTTGCCCGGTTACGGCGGCACACAGCGGCTGGCCAGGCTTATCGGCCTGGGGCGCGCGAAGGAACTGGTATTTACCGGCAGGATAATTTCCGCGCCGGAAGCGGAAAAGATAGGGTTGGTCAACCGCGTAGTGCCAAAAGCCGAGCTTTGGGCGGAAACGATGAAAATGGCCGAAAGCATTGCCGCCAAAAGCCCGCTCATCACCAGGGCCGCCAAGCTGGTCATGAACAGCGGCGCGGAAAGCGACTTGCCCGGCGCGCTGGATCTGGAACTTTTTGCGCAAAGTTTCGCTTTCAGCACCCAGGACCATCTGGAGGGAATCAATGCCTTTTTGGAAAAACGCGAAGCAAGATTTACCGGAAAATAGAATTTATCGCTACAGGAGTTGACGCGGTAATGAAAACCAAACTTACGGAACTTTTGGACATCAAATACCCGATCATACAGGGCGGCATGGCTTACGTTTCGGACGCTGCCCTGGCGGCGGCCGTCGCCAACGCCGGCGGCGCGGGCGTCATAGCGCTGGGCGGGCGCGACGGCGCCTGGGCGCGCGCCGAAATCAGAAAAGCCAAAACCCTGACCGACAAAGCTTTTGGCGTCAATATTGTTTTGCAAGCGCCTAACGTCAAGGAACTCGCCCAGGCCGTATGTGAGGAAAAACCGCCGTTTGTAGCCATGGGCGCGGGTAATCCCCTTCCCTGGATAGACGGGTTTCATCAGGCGGGAATTAAAGTCATACCGGTCGTCCCGAGCGTAAAACTGGCCAGGCGGGTGGAAGACGCGGGAGCGGACGCCTTGGTCATAGAAGGAATGGAAGCGGGCGGGCATATCGGGACGCTGACCACCATGGCCTTAATGAGCAACGTCATACCGCAAATAACGAAAATACCGGTCGTCGCCGGCGGCGGCATAGCCGACGGACGGGCCCTGGCTGCGGCGTTGATCATGGGCGCGGCGGGCGTGCAGATAGGATCGCGTTTTCTTATCAGCGCCGAAAGCCCCGCCCATAAGAAAGTCAAAGAAAAAATCATCGGCGCAACGGACACCGACAGCGTAGTTACAGGATTTTCCCGCAACGCGGGCGTGCGCGGCCTGAAAAACGCTTTCACGGAAAAATTCCTGCGTTTGGAAACAGCCGGCGCCCCCACCGAAGAACTTAACGTCCTGGCTACGGGAACAAACCGTCTGGCGGTGGCGGAAGGAGACCTTGACAACGGTTTCGTGCAGGTCGGGCAAAGCCTCAATCTTTTGACCAGAATGCAGCCCTGCGCGGAAATTATCGCGGAAATCATGCGCGATGCGCGCCAAATCCTCTTGGACGCCCCTAAAATAGCATTGTAATACAATAAGGAGAAAGGAGAGATGAAAAATGGCTTTTAAACTGGTTGGAGTAGCCGGCGCCGGCATTATGGGCCGTGGCATCGCCCAGGTAACGGCTATGGCCGGCTATGAAGTAATGCTCTACGACGTTTTTGACGCGGCCTTGGCCGGCGCTTTAAAAATCATAGAAAAAGACCTGTCCAAAGGCGTGGAAAAAGGTAAAACAACGCCGGCGGCAAAAGAACTGGCTTTGAAAAACATCACGGCGACAAGCAAACTGGAAGACCTGGCCGGCGCCGATCTGGTCATTGAAGCCGCGCCGGAAGACCTGGCCGTAAAACTGCCGCTTTTTGAAAAACTCGACCGTCTGTGCCCGCCGGAAACGATTTTAGCCTCCAACACAACCTCCCAAAGCATTACGGAAATAGCCTCGGTTACCGGACGCACGGACAAAGTTATCGGACTGCATTTTTTCAACCCGGTGCATCTTATGCGCCTGGTGGAAATGGTCAAAGGACTGGAAACTTCCGGCGCCACCTATGACGCCTGCCAGAATTTCTGCCGCTCCATCGGCAAGGAAACGGTGAAAATCAAGGAAGCGCCCGGTTTTGTGACCAGCCGGCTCAACGCCGTTATCGGCAACGAAGCTTTCAACATGCTGCTGGAGGGCGTAGGCAGTCCGGAAGACATTGACAAAGCCGTTAAACTCGGACTAAACCACCCTATGGGGCCGTTTGAAATGATCGACCTGGTGGGACTGGACACCAGGCTGAAAAGTTTGGAGTACCTGCAAAAAATGCTGGGGGAAAAATACCGCCCCTGCCCCCTGCATGTGCAATATGTAAAAGCAGGCCGCCTCGGCCGGAAAACCGGCAAAGGCGTTTATGAATACAACGGGGACGGAACAAGAAAAAAATAAACCCGCGCAAAAAGGGCGTCAATCAGCCGCCCTTTTTTTTCTGCCCCTGCCGCTTTCCTTGCCGGCGCGCAAAAAGTCCATACTCTTGTACAGATTGTCCCTGTCCTCCTGATCTATGGCGAGATAACGCTTGGTAACATCATAGGAGGAATGATTGTAGACGTCCATAATAAGGACCGGCGGTTTTTTGGCCCGCCAGGCGTGGTAACCCAAAGTCTTGCGCAGGGAATGCGGGCAAATGCGTCCGGCGATATTAAGGCATAAGGCCGTATCTTTGATTATCCGCCAGGCCTGGCTGCGGCTGAGCGGCTTTTTTTTGTCCCTGCCGCCGGGAAAGAGATAAGTATCATTCTTTAGACGGCCGCCGGCGAAACAGGTTTTCAGCGCCTCTTTGGCGTCCCGGTTCAAAGCGATAATCCTTTCCTTGCCGGTTTTTTGCTCTTTTACGGCAAGATGGCTTTTGAACCTTTTCCCGGCAAAATCATAGACCTGTTCCCAGGTGAGCGAGAGAAGGTCGCTGACGCGGAGCGCGGTGGCAATTCCCAGCACGACGAGCAGATAATTGCGGCGCTGCCCCTTGTCCAGCCAATAAAGCGCTATTTTTCGGCTATCGCTCTTTTTTCTGAGCGGGTCGGCTTTCTT